>JBNKHS010000062.1:0-13857 GCA_050290485.1 Promineifilaceae bacterium (SeqCode)
TGGCGTTAGCCGTGGTCGATGAACAGCATCGCTTTGGTGTTGATCAACGGGAAGCGCTGCGTAATAAAGGCTCTGTTGCAGGTTCCGTCCTGCATCCACATTTATTAACGATGTCTGCTACCCCGATTCCACGCTCCTTGGCGTTGTCTCTGTATGGGGATTTGGATTTGTCTATTTTGGATGAGATGCCTCCAGGACGTCAGGAGATTAAAACGCGCTGGCTGCCTTTGCGTGACCGTGAACGTGCGTACAATTTCATTCGTCGCCACATTCAAGACGGGCGGCAAGCGTATATTATTTATCCTTTGGTGGAAGAATCGGACAAGGTGGAAGCAAAAGCAGCGGTTGATGATTACGGCCGTTTAAGTACAGAAATATTCCCCAACTTACGTGTCGGCCTGATTCATGGTCGCCTCAAGTCCGCTGAGAAAGAAAGCGTCATGCGTGATTTTTATAATGGGGATATTGACATTCTTGTTTCCACTTCTGTGATTGAAGTGGGGGTTGATGTACCCAACAGCACCATCATGCTCATCGAAGGCGCAAACCGTTTTGGGCTGGCACAATTGCATCAATTCCGCGGTCGTGTTGGGCGCGGCGAACATCAATCTTACTGTTTGTTGATTGCTGACAGCGAAACAGATGTTGCCGCCGATCGCTTAAAGGCGCTAGAAGATACGAATGATGGGTTTGTTTTGGCCGAAAAAGATTTAGAGATTCGGGGACCTGGTGAATTTTTCGGCCGCCGTCAAAGTGGTTTGCCAGAGTTGCAGCAAGCTTCTTTGCTGGATATGGAGCTGCTCGAAATCACTCAAAAAGAAGCCCGCACTCTATTTGCCGAAGATCCGCTTCTGGAAAAACCAGAGCATCAATTATTGAAGGAAACCGTTTCCCGCTTTTGGGAGGCTGCTGCAGATATTAGCTAAAGGTAGTATCCGGTCATTACTAGTCAGTAAGCAGAAAGTTGTGACTGAATACTGAATACAGGTTACTAACAACTCAAAATTATAAGGAGACACATTGTGTCAATTCGCGCACTATACACAGGTACTTTTGATCCCGTTCACTATGGCCATCTCGATTTGGTGACGCGTGGTGCAGCCTTATTCGATGAACTCATTGTGGCTGTCTATGATCATCGGATTCCCACTAAATCCATCTTGTTTTCGGTTGATGAACGCGTGGAAATGATTCAAGCTGCGTTAGCTGATTCTGGCGTGTCGAACATTAAGATAACCAGTTTTAGTGGTTTGGCTGTGGATTATGCTAAGGAAGTTAATGCCCAAGTGTTTGTACGTGGGTTACGAGTTTTCTCTGATTTTGAGTTTGAGTTTCGTTTGGCCTTAGCCAATAAACGTCTTTCGCCAGAGATTGAAACGATTGCTTTAATTACCGATGAAGAGCATTCCTTTTTAAGTGGCACGACTGTACGTGAGATCGCTTCTTTGGGTGGTGATGTGAGTAGTATGGTGCCTCCGAACGTGGCTAAAGCATTATATGAACGTTTCAATGGGAAAGATACATCATCTTTTAAACGGCCGTTGCCATTGCGAGATTAATATTTTTCCGTCTATAATAAACGACAAGGGTTAAGTGGAGAACGAAAAGTAGTTTAAATAAAAACAAGCTGGAATCTTTTTCGTTCTCCTAAAAGTAAATTCCAAAACGGCGTTTGTTTTAAAAACTTTTCCGGAATTTACTGAGTACGAAGTCCTCCCCAAAACCAATTAATGATAGAGCAAAAGGGACAGCGATGGATATACAACATTTAGTAGATCGGTTAGAACAAGTATTAAATGACAGTTCTCGAGTTCCATTAAGTGCATTTCTTTTAGTCAATGAAGATCGGATTTACAGCATCATTGATCAAATGCGCGTTGCTGTGCCAGAAGAGATTAAACGGGCAAACCGTATAGAAGCGGAGAAAGAACGGATTTTAGCACAAGCTAATGAAGAAGCTGAACGTATTCGTGAATTAGCAAAACAGGAAGCTGAAGAACTTGTTTCTCGTGATACGGTCACCTTGTCTTCGCAGCAACGTGCGGACAATATCCTCGAACGCGCGCGTCGCGATGCGGATGCCTTACGCAATGATGCAGATGTGTATGTTGTTGAAGTATTGATGAAATTAGAAGAGGATTTATTGCGATCACTTTCGGTTGTGCGCAATGGTTTACAAAAAGTACATGCGGACGAAACCCCATCCGAGCAAACGTCCAGCCATTGACTCTATTAAGTAGTGCCCATTTTCTAGCTTGTTTGGGAATAGTGAATGGGCTTGAAGCAGCCATCTGATTTGAGAAGTGCTAAGTTAATTCCAAACGGCTGTTAAGTCCCTATTTGATTTCCTTGACACTGGGTCAGGGATGGCTATAATAACCCGTCGCGGCAGATGCTTGCCGCTTTATTTTTGTTAGTTGAAATTTTCAGGTTATGTAACCTGTGTGATATTTGCAGAGAGGTTGTACCAATGGCTTTACCAAAACGTAAAATTTCTAAGGCACGTCGTGATCGTCGCCGTTCACATCATGCATTGAAACCATTCCATTTAGTAGAATGCCCAGAATGTGGCCAAATGAAACGTTCCCATCATGTATGTTTAGAATGTGGATCTTACAACGGCCGTAAAATTCTAGGGTCTGCTGAGTAATTTATTATAGATACGGCCGTATCATGGTCGCTAATCTTGTACCATTACCCATCCCGGTGATGGTGCAATTTTTGTTTACATTGTGAGTAACGCATACTTTTTTCCTGGACAGGGATCACAGCACGTTGGTATGGGACTTGAACTAAGTGAGCAGGCCCCAGAGTCACGTGCTGTTTTTGATCAAGCCGACGAAATCTTAGGATTTTCCTTATCCACGCTATGTTTTGAGGGGCCGGAAGAGGAGCTGACTGACACTGTTAACCAACAACCTGCGCTCTATGTTACCAGCATGGCGACTTTAGCTGTGATGCGTGATACAGAGTGGACTCCTCCTGCATATGTGGCTGGACATAGCTTAGGCGAATTTTCGGCACTAGCTGCAGCCAATGCTTTTTCTTTTGCAGATGGGTTACGCTTGGTGCGTAAACGTGGTGAGTTAATGAAGTTGGCGGGTGAGCAGAGTCCTGGCGCAATGGCCGCTATTCTTGCTTTAGACATTCCTACAGTGACGGCGATTTGTGTAGAAGCCAGTGAAAAAAGCGGCCGTATTGTACAAGTTGCCAACGACAATTGCCCTGGACAAGTTGTGATTTCTGGTGATGAGCAAGCATTGGATGTGGCGATGGCGTTAGCGACTGAAGCCAAAGCGCGCAAAGTAGTTAAACTGCCGATCACCATTGCTGCGCACTCACCATTAATGGCTTCTGTTGCTGCAGAACTAGCTGAAGCGATTGATGCGACAGCAATACAAGCAACGACAATTCCTGTTATTGGCAATGTCAATGCGCAACCGCTTGCACAACCAGACGAGATACGTCAGGAACTAAAAACACAGTTAACTGCTGGGGTGTGTTGGACACCGACCATTCAATATTTACAAGACAATAATGTTGACACATTTATTGAAGTTGGCGCGGGGGATACACTATTGAGTTTTGTCAAACGAATTGATCGCAAAGCAAAACGTATTAAGCCACAATTGACTGAGTAGCTATTTGAGTCGACTTTTATAGAAGTCAATTGATAGCTTTGAGCCTATTCATCGCTAAAGTGTGTTCTATGAAGAGGCGTTGATGAATTCAAAAAGGAGATAGAACTTTGCCTTCATTAGATGGAAAAGTAGCTATAGTGACCGGAGCATCTCGCGGCATTGGTCGTGCGATCGCAGAAGATTTAGCCGGCAATGGTGCCAAAGTTGTTATTAATTACAATGCCAGTGCCGATGCCGCCAATGAAGTTGTGGAAGGTATCAAGAGCAATGGTGGGGAAGCAATTGCTGTGCAGGCCAATGTCAGCGAATTTGATGCAGCGCAAGCGCTTGTAAAACAAGCTATTGATACATTTGGCCATGTTGATATTCTGGTTAACAATGCGGGTACAACGCGTGATACACTGTTGATGATGATGAAAGAAGATCAATGGGATGCTGTACTGGACACAAACCTGAAAAGCGTGTTTAATTGTTGTAAGGCGGTTGCACGTCCAATGGTTCGTCGTAAACAAGGGGGAAGAATCATTAACATTTCCTCTGTTGTCGGTATCGTAGGACAAGCTGGGCAATCCAACTACTCAGCCTCGAAAGCGGGTGTGATTGGATTCACGAAATCGTTGGCAAAAGAGTTGGGTAGTCGGCAAATTACGGTAAATGCGATTGCGCCTGGATTTTTCTTAACCGCATTGACAGAAGTGTTGTCAGAGGATATTAAAGAAGAGTCTAAAGAGTTTATTCCATTGGGACGATGGGGGGAGTTACCAGAAGTTGGTTATCTGGTATCATTCTTAGCATCAGACAAGGCCGCTTATATTACAGGACAGGTAATTAATGTAGATGGCGGTATTGCCATGTAGCACTTTGATAGGGTATTATGACTGAATCAACAGAAAGCATTGGTCGAATAGAAGTAGCACCAGATGTATTAGCAACAATTGCTTACTATGCTGCTTTACGTGTGGATGGGGTTGCCAAACTTGCACCTGTACCCGCTGATGTTGCACGATTGTTTCGTCGAGAGACACGTCATCATGGTATTTTGCTCGATTTGACAGATATGAGTAGTGTAAAATTAGATATTTACGTTATAATGGAACCACACGTTAACATTATGGAGACGAGCAAACTGTTACAAAAGGCTGTGACTGAAGCTGTAGATACAATGGTTGGCATATCAGTAACGGCCGTTAACGTTCATGTTGAAGATGTCGTATATGATCAAGGAGAGGCGATTTAGCGTCTACCGCTTTAGGAAAGTATCATGAAAACAAGACGCCGCGCACGCCGCGTAGCCCTTGAAACCTTATATGAGTATGATATTGCGGCTCATCCACCAGGCGAGATTTTACAGCGTCGTCTAGAGGAAAACCCGATGGAATCTTCTGGTACCGATTTTGCCTCTCGTCTCATTATGGGTGTCGTAGAGTATCAAGAAGACATGGACATTCTTATTGCGCAATATGCACCAGAATGGCCATTGGATCAGATGGCTGTTATTGATCGTAATATTTTACGTATGGCGATCTATGAATTTTTAATTGATGGGGAGACGCCAATTAAAGTTGCTATCAATGAAGCTGTTGAGCTTGCCAAGACCTATGGCTCTGATAGTGCACCTCGTTTTATCAATGGTGTTTTAGGCACATTAGCCGATCAAATTCCTGCCCTTAAAGCAGAGTTCCTTGCTATCCCTGTTCCGGAATAAGTAAGTTTTAGAGGAGATCAAACAACGATGGCGACGATTATTTGCTACGACCTGTTTGGTAATCCAGTTCCGGTTTTAGAGGAAGCCCTCATTTTTCGTCCAGCAGTATACGGTATTTTTATTGAGAATAATCAAACTTTTCTGCTGAAGAATCCCCAAACCGAGTTATTGTATCCTCCTGGTACGATTTTAAGTGAAGATGAAACGCCAACGCAGGCGATTCGTCATCAATTTCGGGATTTGACAGGAATGACTCCTAAAATTGGCTCGATGATCTTTTTGGAAAATCGGTATGTAGTGGATAATGACCATCGTGCCTGGCATCTTTCCGCATTATATTATGCGTTAGAACGGCCGAAAACAACGGCGACAACATTGTCTGAAATTGATGAAACTGAACAACCAGAATGGGTTTCGCTCGATTCGCTGCAACGCTATCAAATGCAATTTGGTTATGAAGCGATTCAGGCTGGACGTTTGCAGTTGAAATTATAGATCTTCCCCTCTTATCTTCTACTTTATTCCCCCCCTTTTATACTTTGATTAAATAATCCCCTTGGATCTTGGCTAAAACTTTTCCTTCTCGAATTAAATTTTCAACAGCTAGGATAAAATCAAACTCTTCTAAAATTAGTTGATCGATCTCGGCGCGTTTGGCTATAAGATGCAAAGGGACTTCATCATAGACTTGGAACGAATCATTGATGATTGTGGGTAGCTGGTCCTCTATGCTTTCAATATATGCAGGAAAAAAATCAAGTTTATGTTCGCGAGCATAAGTCATTAAATATCCGATCAGTTCTGCACGATCATCGGAGAAACTAAATGAGTTTGTAACGATAATGAGTCCATTGCCATATGCTATTTTTACGGCGAAGAGTAACTCTGTAAATAAAGTGCTGTTTGTAATTAGAGGTGCTTTCTTTTTTGGGCCAGCCCCTTTTATAAATGAGAAGAGGGCAAAGTTTTCTTTTTGTGAAGATGTAAGTGTATCCTTCAGGCCGCGTTTATGGGCAATTGGATAAGAGGAAGTATAAGTAAGCTTTATCTTTTTTGCTGTTTGTACTTTGGGAATTTCAATACCTAGCATTTGGAGAAGGGGAATGGTACCCATGTGTAAGTACTTATCGCCAGATACAAGTATTGCTGCTGTTGTTCCATTTCTCACATATTTTTCAAAGGCTTGTACTTGATTTTTGTTAAGTGTCGGATTTATGAATAGTAATGTGTCGAAGAGGCCGGTTCTTTCATATTCAACATTTTTTACTATATATGTTGTAAATGGAAGTTCTAAAGATTTTAACATCCGTTTTATCGCGTCTTCAGCGAAGCTTTCTGTACAGATACCTAATCTAAACGGCCGTTTTGAGCTCACTAAAATACCCCTCCTAAAAGTAGTAACTGGATTGACGTTATCATGTTTCTATCTGGAAGTATAGTGGGTGATCAGAAAACGTGTCAATTTAAAGGATGGAGCGAAGGGGGATATCCATAATTGCGTGATGTTATCAATTACGAGTAGATTCTGTTTTCGTTAATTGGTGCTTTTCCCTGCATGCAGTGTCATGAATTTTTCTTCCGGTTGCCAAAAAGAGAATGCCCCTGTGCCCAGCATCAGAATGTAGAGAGCGCAGATGAGCGCAACGCTGTTGCTTAAGTTAGCTCCGCTAGCAATCATGTCAAAGCCAATGGGGAAGAGAATAAAGATAGCAAGGATGCGCCCTGCTGCGCCAATGAAAATCATAAAAGCAGCAGCAGTGCCAATGAAAAGCCAGATGAGCGCAAGTTGATGGCCTAAAGGTAGCCCCCAACTGTTAAAGAGTTCTGTCCAGGTATACGGCCGTATCGGGAGCATCATTTGCCCAATGATATTGAGCATACAAACGAGCAAGATTGTACGGAAAATGGGCGGGAGAAAAACGGCCGTTAAGCGATAAATGCGCTGTTGCCAAATTCGATAAAAATCTGATTCCGCGTCGAGCCAACCAATTACCATAAACCAATCGCGAAAAAAGCTGGCGGATGTGGCCAGGGCGAACATCGTTCCGGCAATCGTTGCTCCGGCAGCAGGGACAATTGGCCACAAAACAACACTCATAAATGCCATTTGGAAACCAGCAAAGATGCGACGATGCCAACTAAAGATCATGGGATGTTGCGGTAGACCAAGTTGTTTGCGTACCCATAATCCAAATACAAAGAAATATAAGGCAAAGCCAATAAGCAAATACCACCACGGTAACTGTCGATACCAAACAGCCAGCAGGGAGACAATGATTAGCCCTAAGCCATCAAACTCCATATCTAATATTTCACCAAGTTGAGTAGCATGGTTTGTTTTTCGGGCAGCGTAGCCATCGAGGTAATCGGCAATGTCAGCGGTGGTGTAGAGTAGTGCAGGCGCCCAAGCTAGCCATCCTTTTGGCCATGGAGCCAGCAAAAAGCCAGCAACAATGCTGATGTTGAGACCACGTAGTAAAGTGAGCCCGTTTCCCCAACCCAGTTTAGGCAATACGGCCGTTTCATCTTCACGATGATTTTGGGGTAGATATTTCCACAAAATGTGTAAACAGTAAAAGGCAACAAGTAAGGTAATCCCCAACCAGCGTGGGGCATAGTTCGGCCAGGTTTGGCGGAGGAGTATAAAAAAGGAGAGGATCGCGATTAAATAAACGGCCGTAACCCGCCCCCATAATTTAATGAATGATGGTTTTTGTTTTGCCATTCTTGACACTCTTGTTATGCCCGCTTACAATATTTAGATAGATTTAAAATTTATTTTTGCTTCACTTGCAATTGACTCGATTCATCACAAAACCAATATTTCCATAGGAGAAAAAGTATGGTAGAAGAAAACAAGACTCCCTCTCGCAGGGAAATTAGCTCGCATGGTGTTTCCCGACGAGAATTTTTACGTGCTGGCGGCATAGGTGCGGCTGCCGTTGCTGGTGTCGCCGGAATAAAGGGATTATATGCACCGACACCTGTCTCTGCATCTTCAGGCACGCAATATGAATCTGATCCTCATGCAGGGCATGGTGATTCGGGTACAGTGGGGCAGGTCGATCATGATGCCAATGAGTTCCATCCACATGAAATTTTGACAGATTTTGATTATGGTGAACGGGTTGAGGAAGACGGCCGTATTATTCGTAAGTGGGAGATCGTCGCTGTTGATAAAGAGTTTGAAATTGCGCCTGGTGTCAACTTCCCTGGTTGGCTGTATGGCAGTATGACGTCTGCTGCTTCAAAACGCCTTGGCCATCTGGTAGGACAATGCCCAGGGCCAACATTGCGTTGTGTGGAGGGCGAACTGTTACAAATCAAGTTCACCAATGCCAGTAGCCATCCACATACGATGCATTTTCATGGCATCCATTCAGCTTTTATGGACGGCATTCCTGGTGTTGGGCGAGGCAATATTGAACCAGGTGAATCCTTTGTGTATGAATTTGAAGCTAAACCATTTGGCTGCCACCTTTACCACTGTCACGCTTTGCCGCTAAAGCGACATGTACACAAAGGGTTGTATGGCGCATTTATTGTCGATCCTGATCCTGAGAAATATAGTGGTGAAGAACAGGAACTGGCGAAAGGGCGTAACCATCAATATGCGGAAAGCGAAGAGTTCCAAGAGATGGTGATGGTGATGAATGGGTTTGACACCAATTTTGATGGCGATAACGAGGTGTACGCCGCCAATTCGATAGCCTTCGCTTACGGCATGGACTCCCCCATTTTTTTGGATACGAGCAAACGACAACGTCTTTATTTGATCAACATCACAGAATTCGATCCAATTAACTCGATGCATATTCATGCCAATTTCTTTGACTATTACGATCATGGCACAACATTGGAGCCGACGCTAAAAATTGTGGATACGGTGATGCAATGTCAGGCGCAGCGTGGCATTTTGGAATTTACATTTGAAGATTTTGCGCCGGGACTGTACATGTTCCATGCACATCAGAGTGAGTTTGCCGAATTGGGATGGATGGGCTTTTTCCAGGTGGGAGGTGAATCGTGAGTACGGCAACACAAAGTAGAATGGATAAGTTACCCAAATGGATATTGGCCATTTTTCCGCTTGTTTTACTCATTGGGCTGATTGCTTTGTTTTTAGCATTGGATCCGCTTTCTTTCTTTACAGGTGCTTTTCCTCCTTTGGAGGATCTGACGATTCAACAAGTAACCTTTCCGGAAAACGGCCGTATTCAGCTTAGTGTCATCAATGGCGGCCCCGATCCGGTGACCATTGCCCAAGTTTTGATCGATGATGCGTATTGGCAATATGAAATTACACCGAGCAACACCTTAGACCGTTTACAACAAGCGACGCTGACAATGAATTATCCGTGGGTTGACGGTGAGCCTTTACCTATTGTGCTCGTCACCTCAACAGGTGTCACTTTTGACACAGAAGTCGAAGTTGCGGTTTTGTCTCCACAAAATGATGGTGCCTCCTTTGTTGCTTATGGTTTGCTGGGTATTTACGTGGGCGTTATTCCTGTCTTGCTTGGTATGTTGTGGTATCCGTTTATGCGCCGTGTTGATCGCAAATGGATCAATGCCTTTTTGGCTTTGACGATAGGTTTATTGATTTTCCTGTTTGTAGATACCGTTTTAGAAGCAGTCGAAATATCAGAGGCGATGCCGGGCGTGTTCCAAGGTATACCGGTGATTATATTTGGTGTTTTAGCAAGTTTAGGCGTGTTGTTAGCGATTAGTTCTCGCAGCGGTGGCGATTCCCCAACGGCCATTGCCACGTACATTTCGTTGGGTATTGGTTTACATAACTTTGGAGAAGGGCTGGCGATTGGTGCTGCGTTTGCGACGGGTGCTGCGGCGCTAGGCTCGTTCCTCGTTATTGGATTTACATTACATAATATTACAGAAGGAATTGGCATTGCTGCACCTTTGACGAAAGTAGAAAAACCCAAATTGCTCACATTCCTCTTGTTGGCGCTGTTGGCTGGCGCACCTGCCATGTTGGGGACGTGGATCGGAGGCTTTGCCTTTAATCCTTTCCTGGCAGTTATCTTTTTGAGTGTGGGTGCAGGGGCGATTTTGCAGGTGATTTGGGAAGTGGGCAAACTTCTTTTACATGATGCACAGCAACAAAATCAATCTGCGATGTCGTGGTTAAACTTTGCCAGTATAGCGGCTGGTATTTTGATTATGTATGTGACTGCTTTTTTGGTTAAATTTTAGAATGAATTTTTGATGCAAAGAAACCGATAAGACATTTTATGTAAACCTTAAACGGCCGTTTCCGGAAAATGTTCTCGAAACGGCCGTTTTTTGTCATATAAAAAATGTGATCTTTGTCACATGCGCACGTCAGCCTCTTGACAAAATCGTGGCTGACATTTACCATTGCAAATAACTTTGCAATACAAAGTAAAAAATACCACAAAGTAAATGTGTATGGATGGAGGCAAATATGACAGATCCTGTTTCTCTTAACGATATTGAAAAAAAGGCACATCGTACCTTTAACCAAGATGGATTGATGTACCTGTTTATGGGGCTTTTGTTTGGGTTAATTGGCCTTTCTTTTTTTGATACGCGGTTTGCCTTTTTAGGTGGCATGGCCGCACTGCTCATTTTTCCGATGGAGCTGTTTCGTCGCAAGATTACCTATCCACGGGTTGGGTATGCGCGCTTTAGTGCGCCAGAAGGATTTGGACGCGGTATTTTAGGCTTTATGGTCGTAGCGATTGCTGTTCTGGTTTTGTTTGCTTTTGCCGGAAACGCCCGTTTTGCGCAATACCTGCCACTGGTGATTAGTATCATCATGGGGCTGGCCTTTTTCTTTGGGGCCTCCATGCAAGGGCTGCAGACACGTGATTTGGTGGTCATCATATTGATGATCGCCAGTGGTACGATGGCCATCTTTGTCAGTGACGATTGGCATCGATCTGTGGCTATCCAGATGTGGTTTATTGGCGCCATTTTATTTGTTGTCGGTCTTGTTGATCTCGTTCGTTTCCTGCGGACACATTCTGTGCTTGAGGAACCTGCGTCATAGAGGTGTGAGATGAATAGAAATGTTGATTTAAGCGCGTTAGAGCGTCAGGCATATCGTTCTAATTTTGCCGATGGTTTATGGGATATCTTTCTGGGCTGTATGCTTTTGCAAACGGCCTTGGGCGCATCGCTTTATCGCCTTGATTGGTCTCCCGTGGCTATTTTAGCGGTCATGTTGGGGTTTGTCCTCATTGTGTTAGCACTCTTTACGTATGCCAAGAAACATATCGTCACCCCACGCATGGGGATGGTCATGTTTGGTGAGGCAAGAAAAGCAAAGAACAAAAAGTTAAGCTTCATATTATCTTTAACCATTTTGCTGGGTGTCTTGGTTTTTATTGTTGCTGGGGTTGCTTATTTTGTGGTTAATCAAGCGGCGACTACCAATTGGACGCCAGCTATCTTTGTTCCTTTTGCTTTGTTTGCTGTTCTCTCTGTGGTTATCTTTAGTGTTGCTGCCTATTTGTTGGATTACCCACGGGCCTATTTGTATGGGTGGTTTTTTGGATTGTCGATGCCGTTGAATATCTTGCTGGATGAACTGTTTGGCATTTCGTTGCCGCTGGCAACGGCTCTGTTTTCAGCGGTGATGATTCTCATCGGATTGATTTTGTTTGTGCGCTTTTTGCAGACGCATCCTATTGTTGATGTGGAGGTGTAAAGATGACGAAGAATTTGGATTTACAGGAGTTGGAACGCAAAGCGTACCGCACAACGTTTCAAGATGGTTTAACAGATGTGTTGTTGGGATCTGTCTTTGTAGTTATGAGTATGGTTTCGTTATTTGAAAGTTGGGGCTTACCACGGCTGTCTGGGTACCTGGCTGCATTTGGATTGCTCTTTTTGGTCTGGGCAATGATCAGGTTTGTTAAAATTCATGTCGTGCTACCCCGTTTGGGAACGGCCGTATTCAGTGTTGACCGTCACAAGCGCATAAAACAAGCCCGTATCGGTTTAGCCGTGATGGTTATTGTGACAGTTGGTCTTGTGCTTGCCACCGCAACTGGACTGATGCAAACTTTATTTGGCGCATTCAATGCATGGAGTGGCTATCTTTTTATTGGGGCAATCTTTGTGATTACCTTGAGTCTCTTAGCCTTCTTTTTAGACTATCCACGCCTGTATCTGTATGGTTGGTTTTTGGCTTTGATGGATCCGTTTACCGTTTGGTTAGCGGGTAAAACTGGGTGGATATTTCCTCGTGGGGCAACGATTTTTGGTCTCGTGATAATCTTGATCGGTGTGGTAACATTCTTACGGTTTTTACGGCAACATCCGCAGCCACAGCAATCAGCCATTTAATTTGAGGAGATGGGTATGAGCGACAACGCAAACAATGGGTACAGTTCGCCGCCACCGGGCGATATCGATAAACTCATCCATGAACCAGCACGATTAATGCTCATGGCAAACTTGTATGTGGTGGAGAGTGCGGATTTTACTTTTCTTATGAATCAAACGGGATTGACTTGGGGAAATATCTCGTCCCACGTTACCAAATTGGAGACAGCAGGTTATTTAACTGTCGAGAAGACCTTTGTAGGCAAACGGCCGTATACAATGCTGCACCTCACCGAAGACGGCCGTTCTGCCTTTCAGACCTATCGTCAGCAAATGTCGCAACTGCTCGACGACATTCCCGATTAATTAAAAACTTCCCGGAACTTCTTTAGAAATTGACTCCATGAAAAGAAACTTCCGGGAAGTTGGAATGCAGAAGAAAAGAAATAGGAAACAAAATGCCAGATAATTACAAATCATTCCGCAAGGAATGGAACACCCATCAAAAAGAACTACGCAATAATTTAGAAAAAGCAGATAAGTTTGAACAATCTATCGCCCTCTACTTGCCGCACCATGCTGTGCTACACAGCGCCGCAATAACTGAACCGGGAACATGGTCTTACTTTGATGAAATCTTGCAAGGGTTAACTGAGGAACAAATGCGTATCGTTCCTAAAAACGAAGATCATTCAATTGTCTGGATGATTTGGCATATGGCACGCATCGAAGATGTGGCCATGAATATGTTGGTTACAGGCACATCCCAAATTTTGCATCAAGGCAATTGGCTCGAACAGATGCAAATGAGCTACCATCACACCGGCAATGAAACCTCAGGGGGTATGTAACAAGCTATGGGAAACTGTTGAACAGTCTTGTAGTGATTTCCTGGCACACACCTTGGAAGTGTGTAAGAGTGCTCATCGGTACAATGAGTATTCGGCTATCTGAGGATAATCATGTCTCATGGGTAACGTGTACAACCTCTGCAGAGTGTAAAACTGTTATAACAGCCGTGCTCACGGTCATGAGCGGCATGGACCCTCACATGATTAG
This sequence comes from Promineifilaceae bacterium (SeqCode), assembly GCA_050290485.1. Lineage (GTDB taxonomy): Bacteria > Chloroflexota > Anaerolineae > Promineifilales > Promineifilaceae > JBNKHS01. Next base: position 13,720 of record JBNKHS010000062.1, read on the forward strand.
TTGGAACCTGAGATGGGTTTGGATGGGTTTGATTGGGATGGTTTGTTGAAGTGGATCTGTTTAGGCTATGGGTCGGTCACGGTGTGACTCCGTGATGCGATCGAAGTAAGAGTCTTGAGGAGTTGTTGTAACCTTAAG
>JBNKHS010000063.1:0-13849 GCA_050290485.1 Promineifilaceae bacterium (SeqCode)
ATTTACATGTGGATGAGTGTCCATAACTTATTTGGTGGCAGGTTTTGAAAGTGCTTGTCACCTACTTATGATGGGCAAGTAGGTGGAAGGCACCCACTCAAAAGCGCCCATGTCACAAGCAAAATTATACGGCCGTTTCATCCCCCGCTGATCATTCACAACAACATCACCACAACTACTGACTCCGTTAGGAATGAGATCACGCACAGGACTGGTCGCAGGCAAAAGATGGCCAAACATATGATTACCAAGTGGAGCCAAGGGCAAGAGCATTGGATTTGTTGCTGTTAAATTATTCGTCCCTGTTAAGCTGCAGTTATCCATTAGTTGCACCAGGGAATAGGAAGCAACAATGGGGCTATCGACGTCACAATCATGAGGCATGTCAGTTCCCGTCCAATTCCCCGCCACAATCGAATTGGTCATTGTGATTGTGCCGCTAATCAGATAAAGACCACCACCATCATACATACCCAAATTGTCGCGGTCAGCACGATTGTTGGCGATGGTGACAAAATTTAGAGTCAACTGGCTTCGCGGGCTGTCGTTGGAGATGCCACCACCTGTTTTTGAAGTTTCGTTACCACTAACAGTGGAGTTGGTAATGACGACAATCGAGCCACTTTGAATACCTCCGCCAATATCAGCCGCATAATTATTGATAATAGAACTGTTCTCAATATGAACTTCAGATCCGTTCTGGTTGGTATAAATGCCACCACCTTTGCCCCCAGCTATATTTCCGCTGATGATGCTGTTGTGAATGATCATATTGCTGCCAAAGATAGAAAAAAGCCCCGCACCACTGCTGCCCGGTTCGAGCCGTGTTTGGTTGTTGCTGATCTCGCTGTCACGAATGGTCACTGTACCGCCGCCTAAATTGGCAATACCCGCACCATCTTCACGTAAGTCTAGATTTAGATTGTTGCTGACTTTGACATTTTGGACAGATACGGCCGTATTCACATTGCCAATCACCAATAAGCCAGCCCCGTCATCAATTTGCCCTGTTAACACGCCAGAATTGGCAATGTATCCATGTTGGATGGTGAGATCAGCAAAAGAAACGGCCGTTGGTGTACTTAAAACATGAAAAACGCGATCAACACTATCACTGATCGTCTCGCCTGCTTGGATAATTGTTAAATCACGTCCTGCTCCGTACAGACTCATGTTTCGACCAATATCCAGATCGCCCGTCGCATTTAAGTCTTCTTTTGTCCCTGTAATGTTGAGCGTATAGGTTCCCGCAGGAATGGTAACGGTAACCGCTTCAGCAGCTGCATTTCCCTCGCTGATCGCGGCACGCAATGTGCATTGTTCCCCCACAGTTGCTAAATCAGCATCGCACAATCCATCACCAGGATTGGCATCATCCATATCCACGACAGTGTTCACAACGAAGGACACATTTCCAGCAACGGCCGTATCCATAGAAAAAAGGAATAATAGCAACAAGATGGGGATAAAAATTGTCAGCAACAAACTGCAAATTTGTTTCTTATTCTTCATCATATTTTTCAAGTGACCCCAACGAACAGCTTACGAAATGGAGGTACCAAACAGTTAAACTGCTCATTTTCGATTGTTTAACAGGTGAATTGCGTGCGGTTTTAAGGCAATGGTTATTGGCTGTGTTGGTGCGGGAAGTGATACGGCCGTTTCAAACTCCAACTTCAACTGTTCACCATCAATCTGGATGGTTGCAATTTGGTATCGCCCGCGAAAAGATATGTCTTGCACTGTTCCCGTCACCACATTTTGTTGTGCGCCCTCGTCTGTAATAATTGTCGCTGCTTCTGGTCGCACCAATATTGTCATCTCTTCAGCTAAGGTGAGCGTCTCATCTTGCTGTAATAGTGATAGATGTCCTAATTTTGTGGTTACAGTCAATGGATTTGGTGAATCCACCTTTGCTGTAAACAAATTTTCCATACCGAGAAAGCGTGCAACATAGGGGGATTGTGGGTTTCGATACAACTCTGTCGGGGGACCTTGTTGTTCAATCTGCCCATGATTCATAACGACAACGCGATCGGCAATAGCAAATGCTTCTGCTTGGTCGTGGGTCACATAAACGGCCGTAATTCCGGCCAACTCCCCAACCACATCACCCGCTTCTTTCAGGATCTGGCGCAATTCCACCATAAGTTGCTCGCGCAGGGCGCGATCTAAAGCTCCCAATGGTTCATCCAGCAACAAAAGTTTAGGGGCAGGTGCCAACGAACGAGCCAGCGCCACCCGCTGCTGTTCTCCTCCTGATAATTCATGAATAGGGCGATGATCGTAACCAGTCAAGCGAACCAACTGTAAAACCTGTTGTACACGCTGCTCAATCTGATCTTTATCCCAATTTTTCATACGCAAGCCAAAGGCAACATTGTCATGCACATTTTTATGAGGAAACAAGGCATAATCTTGAAAAACAAAACCAAAATTACGCTGATGTACTGGGATTTGGGTCAAGTCTTGGCCGCGGTATTGAATACGGCCGTTATCTGCAAATTCCAATCCGGCAATAATACGCAACAAGGTTGTCTTGCCACATCCACTTGGACCTAATAACACAACGATTTCCCCGGCTTCTATTGCCAGCGAAACATCGTTTAAAACGCGCTTCTGCACAAATGATTTTTCAATATTTTCTAGGTTTAATAACATAAGAACCTATTGTATTGCATGAACAGCGAACTATTCAAAAAAAGTTTAGTACAAAGATCGTATTGCAATAAAAGCCACATCAATTTAGACTACAATCATTATTTCCAACAGCACTTTATCAGTTTAGTATTCGATGATTTAATGGTTTTGCAGTGAGCACTCTGAAAGTGCTCGTAGTGTAAACAACAGTAATGTCAAGTTAATGTATAAGTATGCAAAAAATAACGCCCACACTTGCCGCATCAGATTCTCATACGCCTAATTTCCACCTATTGAGCATTCTTATAAAAACGCATGAATTCATGACATCCTGTCTGCACATCATTGCATCTTAAATTTTGTAACCATTACTCGAATCAATCGGTAATTTGAGTCGATTCTGTTTTAAAAAACTTGTTACCGATTACATTACAAGCTCACTTATAGACACAAACATCCATGCCAATGAAACTCAACAGCCTTGTTATCACCGGAGAAGAAGATCATATTCTTTACATGCAAACGGAAAGTGGGCACATTACTTATATTTCTCCATCTGGTGCAGCGTATTTTGCTTTAGATTCTGAGCAAATTATTGGTATGCGGGAAGTCGAATTATTTAGCGAACAAATTGCATTCGACTTGATGGAGATTGATCAGCGTGTTTTGATCACAGGACGACCACATCATTATCAAATTACACAACAAGGTAACCCACATCAAGAAACGATAACGGTAACTAAATATTTAGTGCAAACAGCAGACGAGTCAGCACCTCAGTTGGTATCTATTTTACAAGTTCAACAAAATGCACCAATTGAAAAAACAGAACCACGCATTGCACCACTTAACCCGCAATTTCTGGCTTTGCAATCTGCAATTACGGCCGTTAGTAACAGTTTGGATTTAGATCTTATTACAGAAACCTTTACCTGGGAGATGGCCCACTTGTTGCAAGCTGCGGCATGTGCCTATTATTTGTGGCAAGAAGACCAAAACCAATTCTTGCTCCAAAATGTTTACGATCCACAACATGCCATCTCATTTCCAGAAATATTAACAAAAAAAGCGCATCCTTTTTTACGTCACGCCATTGAAGAACGCACTGTTTATCAAATAAACCAAAAAACGGCCGTAAAAGATGATGAGACCCATTATTTAAACACAATCAATGTCGGAACCATGCTATACGTACCCCTCTGTACACAAGGTCGATTGATCGGTTTAGGGGTAGTCTGTTTAGCCGACAATTCATATGAGTTTGCCGTCTCGGAAACGGCCGTTGCCCAGTTATTAGCCGATCAAACCGCATCGACCATTTTTAACGCCCAGCTTTATACAGAATTATTAAAAACAAACGAACGCCTCATCGAAAGTAATGGAGATCTGCAAGCATTTGCACATACCACAGCACACGATCTGAAAACGCCTGTAGGTTCCATTATTGGCTTCGCCGAGCTATTAGTACAAGAACAAAACAGTTTTTCCCCAGCAGAGGCCTCAGAATTTTTACACATCATTCTACGCAGCTCACACCAAATGCGCACGATCATTGATAATCTTCTTTTATTAGCCAGCGTCCGCCAAAAAGATATGCCAATTGCGCCTGTAGACATGAGCACAGTGATGCCCGAGGTCTTGACACGTTTGGCATACTTAATAAAACAAAGTAACTGCGAGTTTAGTATGCCCGATAAATGGCCAATGTGTTTAGGCGACACCCATTGGTTACAAGAAGTGTGGGCAAACTACATGAGCAATGCCATAAAATATGGAGGGACTCCACCAATCATCAAATTAGGTGCTACCCCGCTAGATAATGGAAAGGTTCGTTTTTGGGTAAAAGATAATGGGAAAGGGTTATCAACAACTGAACAAGAACAGTTGTTTATTCCTTTTTCGCGCATTCAGCAAAAAGGGGAGAAAAAACAAGGGCATGGATTGGGGTTATCCATTGTGCAACGCATTGTACATAAGCTGGGTGGTTCTGTTGGAGTCGACAGTACAGTTGGTGAAGGAAGTACATTTTATTTTGAACTTCCGCAACTGTCCTCAAATCGATAAAGGATCATGAATGACTTTTCATCGGCAACAATGCCAGACTCAATAGTATTTACGGTTTCCAACGTGGCGTTGTTTGACTCATTGCGCATTGAACAACGAATAACGGCCGTTTCTGCTGGTGAACTCACATTTACCGCAGAGACATCTGATATTATTAAGACCCAATTTATACGCCACTTTTCGCAAATTGCTCTAGACCATCGTGCACTTATACAGTGGGAAGATGCAAAATTTTTCATTCTGTTCGGATATCCTACTTTGTTTGAAGATGACGCAATTCAATGCGCACAGCTCATATGGCAGCTTTACCAATTTGCCAATGGATCACCAATTATTACAAGCAATCAATTTGCCTTAACATTGCACACCACAACTGTTCAACAAATACCAACTGCCACAAACAAGCAATTAATTGTAAATGGTGCAGGGATTCGCCAGGCGGCTCAATTATTGAGCATATGCCCGTCATCTGGCATTTGGGCAACAGATGATTTCTATTCTGCTGCGCAACATGAATTTGAGTTTGAAACGGCCGTTATCACCATTTCCGACAACTCCGTTTGGCAACTCAAAGGACGACGCCAAGTTCCGCAAAAGGCACGTGGCTTCAAAACATTATCCTCTGGGCTCATTGGACGCGATCAGGCTTTACTAAAAATGCTCACCGTTGCCCAAAACTTAGAAAAAGGCTCAGGGGGCATTATCATTATCGAAGGCGAGCCAGGCATTGGTAAAAGCAGGCTGATGCAGGAATTTTGTTCTTCCCTTCCTATTGAAAACAAAACAATTATCAATGGAAAATGTACACCGCAACGCACCCACTACCCTTTTTCACTGTTCACCACATTAATTGCCAATGCCTTCAACATTCGTCTAAATGATTCGATCGAAACAAATCAGCTCAAAATTCAGCTACAAACCGCAAGTTGGCCTGAAGAGCTAAACGCTTTTGTGCCTTACATTTATACCTTGCTTGGCCTAAAAGAAGAAAACCAACCATCGGAAACATTAGACCCAAATCAAACAAGGCAACAAATTTTTGTAGCCATACGACGCATTCTTAAAACATTGTCACAGCAAAGTCCAATTGTTCTCTTGTTAGACGATCTTCATTGGATCGATCCCATTTCTGCAGAATTACTTCTTTTTTTAGCAACAACCATCGCCACCGATCCAATTTTCTTTATTTGTACACAACGACGCCAAGGTGCAGATGCCCCCAATGATCGACTTAAACGTTTGCAAAGCTTGTTAGTGGGACAAACAGAAACAATATTCTTAGAACGTCTATCCTCAGAAGAAACTCTTATTTTGCTGCAAAACCTTTTAGATGGTGCCGAAATCCCAGAAACGTTCGCGCAATTAATTACAGCCAAAAGCGAAGGGAATCCTTACTTTATTGAAGAGTTTGTGCGCATGTTTATCGAACAAGGATTTGTAAGCAAAGCAAATGGCCGTTGGCAATTTTCTAACACGCCAAATTTAGCTGAAACAGATATTCCCCTTTCCTTAACCACTTTAATACAAGCTCGCATTGCCGCTTTACCCCCAGAGTTAAAACTGACTTTAGAATGGGCAGCTATCTTGGGGCTTTACTTCGACGCATCCACCCTTGAATCTAACTTACCCAACGAAAAGATATCAGATAATTTAGATCGACTTGCCTCGCGACTTATGATGCACTACTTAGGTGACTTTGAACGCTGGCAGTTCCATCATCCGTTATTACATACGGCCGTTTATAATGCAATCCCCAAAGCAAAACGGCAAGAAATGCATAAACAAATCGCGGCCAACTTACAAACCTCCGTCAGCAACGAAACTCCTGAAACAGCAGAACTGCTTGCCTATCACCTCACCCAAGCCGATGAACAACGACAAGCGATTCCTTACCTCATTAAAGCAGGGCAACTTGCCATTGAACACCATGCAGGGGAAGAAGCATTAAACCATTTTCAACATGCCTCAGAATTTACCGAGCAAATAACCAATCCCAAATCACTATGGTATTGGGAGATCATTTTAGGCATGGGAACTGCTTACCGCTTTCTAGGCCGTTATGCTGAATCTTCAGCCATATTAGAAACAGGGCTACATTTAACTGAAACCAACCAAGAATTCATAGAACATCGCATCACTATTTTAAGAGAGTTAGGGGATACAAATCGCAAACAAGGGGAGGTCAAAACCGCAGAAAATTATTATCACACCGCCTTAAAGTTGCTTCAAGATCCACAAAACCAAGAAATGTTGCTCAAAGCCACCCAAATACATGTTGGATTAGGGTGGCTCTATTTTTCTCAAGCAAAGTTTGATGATGCAAGAATAGAATGTCAAAAAATATTGGACTATGCTAAAAAAACGAACCATTTAGGCAATTTAGCATCTGCAGAAAATTTACTTGGCGGAATTGCTTATCGCTTAGGTGATTGGCAAGAAGCGATGCGCCACACCACGCGAGCCAAAATTCTTCGAGAAGAAATGGGAGACTCTGGTGGGATCGCCGCTTCTTTAGCCAATTTAGGCCTGCTCGCTCTTGAAAGTGGCCACTGGCCGAAAGCAATCTCCTATTTTCAAGAAAGCCTTGCGCTGCGTCAAGATATTGGCGACATCGAAGGAATCGTAATTGACCATAATAACTTAGCATTTGTATATCGAAATCAGGGAGATTTTTCTTTAGCCGAAGAGCATCAAAGACAATGTTTGCAGATTGCTCTGCAATTTAACATGGCCTATAACATTGCCAATGCCAATCTTGAACTTTCAAGAATCTTATTATCAAAAGATGCTCATGACTTGGTAAAAACTCATCTCAGCAATGCAAAAAAAGAAGCCAACGCAATTGAAGCGAAAGGATTACTTATAGAAATTGCCACGACCGAAGCACAATTTTTACTTGTACAATCCAGTTGGGAAGAAGCGCTTATCATTGCTCAGGATACTCTTAAGAAGGCAGAAACCATTGGCAACAAAATTTATGAGGTCGTTTGTTGGCGTATCATTGCCGAATCTTCGTTATCATTACAACGAGAAGAGGTCGCACTGGATGCCATCACGAAGGCAAAAAATTTGATTTCGGATTCTAAAAACAATCTGGAAATTGGAGAAACTGCCGCATTAGCTTATAAAATTTATTCGCAATTAGGCAACATTGATGAAGCACAATCCGCTTTTCAGCAGGCAGAAGCTATTTTCAAAAAGCTGGGTGCAAAGTTCTTTCTCGAAAGATTAAATAAACCGATCATTTAAGATAAATTCACTTCACTTAAAACCATCCTGACATCGTTGAAAGAAGTATCAGGACTAATTTCCTATTATGTTGTCTCCCTTTTCATCGGATTTAATATTATTTCTTGGAATAACCTGTTACATTTTATCTACAATAATATCCCATTTTAATATTCGTTGTAGACAGGATTTATTATGTTCATTCCTTCATATTCATTAAACGGCCGTAAATCGGTCGCCCTTTTTCTAACAATATTATTGTTATTGAGCATCATTCTATTTGTCCCAACCCAACAAACAGAGACATCCGACTCTATCCAATCTTATATTGTGACCGGATCTAGTCATCAAGAAACAGTAACGGCCGTGCAACGAATTGGGGGAGAAGTTACACACCACCTAGAAATAATAAATGGCGTGGGGGCAAACCTAACGCAAATACAGTACCAGCAATTATCCAACCGAGACCATATTAAAATCTATCCTAACCAAACTGTCGAAATGGTAGGGTACGACGTATCTGAAACCCTCCTAGATTATTTCGATTACACAAGTTATGACAACAACGATGGCACGGTATCGTGGGCAACGCCGTGGCAAGAGTCCGGTTTATATAACGATCCCTATTCAGGGCGAATTAACATCAGCCGATACGGTTACTATAATCAACAATGCCCCAATTACACTTGTCTGCGAATTGGTGGCTACTATGGTGATGAAGAGAGTATTCAAAGAACGGCCAACTTGTTTGGAGCTCATCAAGCCACATTAAGTTATGAATGGAAACGGGAAAGCTACATCGGATTTTACCCTAGAGGGTCCGTCAAAGTTCAAATTTCTACTGATGGACAAAATTGGACAACACTGCAAAAAATCTATAGCGGCTATGATACTGTTTCTCAGCAAGAAACATTTGATATTACCCCTTACATCTCCGCAAATACAATCATACGCATTCAACTCCCTTATACCATTGATCTAGGCTATCTCTTTTTTGACAACATGAAAATTGACGTAACCTACGGCACGGAAGACGGTGACACACAATTTGGAAAGCTAATCGATTTGTATGAGGCTCAAAATCTGGGTCTCACCGGACAAGGTATCGGAATTGCCGTCATCGATTCAGGGTTTTTCGACCATTCTGCACTCACAAGAAATAATAATGATGAATGGCGTATCATTCAATACGACACCTTTACAGGATCCGTTCGTTGGGACAGTTATCAGGACAGTTCTGACCAAAACGGGCATGGTTCGCACATTTCGAGCATTATTTTTAATACAGAAACAAACAGTGCGGGTGAACCCAATGGTGTTGCCCCTGACGCTGATTTTATTGTCGTTAAGGCATTTGATCGAGAAGGCAAAGGGAACTATTTAAACGTTATTCAGGCAATCGATTGGGTTGTCCTCAATAATCATTGGCTCAATGCACGTGTCTTAAATCTATCTTTCAGTGCCCAACCCCAATCCTACTATTGGGACGATCCTTTAAATCAGGCAGTGATGCGTGCATGGCAGGCTGGCATTGTCGTAGTTACTGCTACAGGCAATAATGGCCCCGAAGCCATGACAATTGGTGTGCCTGGTAACGTACCCTATGTAATTACAGTAGGTGCAATTTCCGACAATTACACACCAGACAACAAGACGGATGATTTTCTCACTTCATTTTCGGCTGCAGGCCCAACCTATGAAGCTTTTGTTAAACCAGATGTTGTCGCGCCCGGTGGCCACATTTTAGGGTTAATGGATGGCAGCTCTAAAATTGCGACGCAACATCCAGAGTTTCATAATCAAGGCAATTATTTCGTCATGTCGGGAACCTCGCAGGCAACGGCCGTTACCAGTGGTGTAGTTGCCCTGATGCTGCAAAATGAGCCATGGTTATCCCCAGATGATGTTAAATGCCGACTCATGGCGACAGCACGAACAGCAATTAGAGAAGACGGCAGCCTCGGATACAGCATCTTCCAACAAGGCGCAGGTTTAATCAACGCACCAGACGCAATTAATAGTAGTGCAATTAATTGTGCCAACATTGGCATTGATATTAATAAAGATTTGAGTGGTCAGGAACATTATCAAGGACGCGCTTCGCAAGATGAAAATGGACAGTTTTATATTCCAGGAGTAGCGGGTACTGTTTGGAGTGAAGGCACTGTTTGGAGTGAAGGCACTGTTTGGAGCGAAGGCACCGTTTGGAGCGAAGGCACTGTTTGGAGCGAAGGCACAGTCTGGAGTGAAGGTACTGTTTGGAGTGAATCAACAACACGGGCCACCAATTCATTCAACAACGCCAAAATTTCAACGCTTGAGGAGTGGATACCTCAGGAATAGTAAGATAACGGGTAACTTTCGTTAACAGAACGGCCGTATCTTCTACAAAAAGATACGGCCGTTTTTTATTGCATTATTTCCACGTTTCGCGCAGCACACGCACCCAATTTCCATGCGTTACCTTACGCAGTGCATCGTCATCAAACCCAGCTTCACGTAAGGCCGAAATCAATTTAGGTAAGCCAGCAACATCTTGCAAATCTTCAGGCATATGTGCACCATCAAAATCAGAGCCAAATCCAACCTTGTCAATCCCAATGCGGTTGGCAATGTACTCCAGATGACGCACAATCTCCATTAAAGAAGTCTCGGTAAATTGATCCCCGTCTTCGCGCAAAAACCCTTTATGGAAGTTAATCCCCACCATCCCATTCCGTTCTTTAATTGCATCTAACTGCTTATCCGTTAAATTACGTGGCGAAGCACATAAAGCGTAAGCATTGGAATGGGTAGCAACCAATGGGGCATCCGAAATCTCAGCAACATCCCAAAATCCTTTCTCATTGAGGTGCGACAAATCAATCATAATACCTAGTTGATTGCACTCTTTCACGAGCGCAATACCACGATCCGTCAGACCATCACCCGTATCTGGTGACTTTGGAAAGCTAAAGGGCACACCATATCCAAATTTGGTCGGGCGGCTCCAAACAATGCCCAATGAGCGTAACCCAGCACCATAAAAAATATGGAGTGCATCTAAATTCTTATCAATCGCTTCAGCACCTTCAAAATGCCAAATTGCAGCCATAATGCCATTTTGCAAACAACCTTCCAACTCCTCTGCATCACGGACAATCTTTAGCTTTCCATTCGATTCCTCTTCTGCGTTGAATAGATGTGCCGATTCAGCCATTGCTTGGCGCAATGCGTATCTATGCCCAAGAGCCGGTGGTAAAGGCAAATTAGCAGGATCTTTTTCAGCAGCCTTCTTGAGCTTTTTCATATATTTTTTTTGCTCTTTAGCTTTATTAGGTACATAAATAGCAAAAAAACCGCCAGCAAACCCACCTGCAACGGCACGCGGATAATCAATATGGCCTTTCTCGTGACGCTCAAAAAAGGAACGGCCGTTTCCAGCTAAACTTTCACGATGCATACGTAACATCGTGTCATTGTGTCCATCCAAAATTGGAAAATCTGTCATCATCAAATCCTTTTCAAAATTAAATTTAAGGTGTAGGTGTTATTGTTGGACGCACCGTCTGTACTGGCGTTGCAGAAGGCATAATTGTAAAAGCAGGACTCACAGAAGGCTCTGCAGTTACCGCTAAATCACGAACCAATGTCGCATTAGGAGGTGGGGTCGATGTCGGAATTCCTGCATCATCAATCACAGTCAATGTCGCCTTTAACGTCGTCACATGCAAGGTAATCGGTTCATCAACAGCATCATTTAACCGCTGTTGTAAATCGTAAATATAAGTTTCATCAACGTTCTGATATTCATACAAAATAAAGCTAATTACAATGCCACCAAATCGCTGCGATTGAATCACAATATCTTTTACTTCCCCAACAGTGGGGGGCACGGATTGCAAAATAATTGTCTCTACAGTCAACTCCGTTTCCGTTTGCTTTGCCGACGTGCCACTGGCATACAAAAGAGGAATGCTAATAATCAAAATGGCAATGATAACACGCACCAAATTGCGACGCACCAAAGTATAACGATCATCCCGCCGTGGCTGGTAGCCCATAACCAAAAAAACAAGCGCCGAAGCTAACACAATAGAAGCAAGGTTCGTCAAAAAAAGCAACAAAGCACCAGACGCAATATCAACATGCCCAATCCCTAAACCATAGCCAACAACACACAAAGGAGGTACAAGTGCTGCGGCAATCGCCACTCCAGGTAACGCTGCCGATAAACTTTTGCGACAAACCGCATACGCGCCAGCTGCTCCCGATACCAAAGCAACCATCAGATCTAAATAGTTAGGTTGTGTCCGGGCTAAAATTTCATCTGTTACCGGCTGTGGTGGCAAAAAGATAGTCAATACAGTAGCAACAGCGATAGCCCCTAAAATCCCACGCACAGTAGAATTTGTCGCCTCTTGTAACATTTTGAAGTTACCAAGAATCAAGCCATGGGCCATTGCCATCATCGGACTCATTAATGGAGCAACCAACATCGCCCCAATAATCACAGCGGAACTATTTTGCAACAGGCCAAAAAAAGCAATCGAAGCAGATAATACAATTAAAATATAAAAATCCGTGCCAGCATGAGCATCACGCCCCATTTGCAGAGTCACCTCGGCCCGTTCTTTAATTGTTGTTGCTGGCACCCAATCTAACAACAAAGTCAGCAAGCGAGACATGGTGTGTTGCACCGCCGATTCTTTCCGTTTTACTAAAAACGTGGCTCCCGTTCGCGTGTCTGCAACTTCTACAGGGCGTCCATCCAAAATGGTCAATTGAAAATAACCTTCTGTGGCCAAACCAAATAACAAAAGATCAACGTCTTCAGCTGCTTGCAATAAACTTTTTTCAAATTGTGAGCTTTGAATAATTTGGGGTTCGATAAATTGTCGCGTATCTAGTTCACTTAAAATTTGCTCAACTTCAAGTTGGGCATTACGCTCATTTTCCTCTGTTAATTCACCTACCGTTTGATACAAGGCAATAACCTTGCCCTGAGAACTACGCACCAAGTCTTGCGCGAGTTCTAAAGCAGCGAGCGTATGCTTACTCCCTTGCACTGGGACCAACACGCTCTTAACTTCCTCTGAGATTTCACCTTTGACAACAGCTACTTCGGCAGATACACGCCGAAAAATATGTTCAATGATTTCGCTGCTTTCCCGATCTGCACGCATATCATCAATGCCAATCAACATGAAATCAATTTTTTCTTCCCACCCCGTATCGTAAACACCGTGCACAATTTCTTCGTCAATACGTACGAGAGGAATAACAGGAACATCTATTTCACCCAATTCACCGATGAGGTTTTCTAGTTGGCTCAATAATCTTGCTGCTTCTACTTGTTTTGTGGCGAGGGATTTGTCTTTATGCTCTGTACGATAAATTTTGAGCAATAGCACGCGCCCCATGTGCATTTGGGCGATTTTTATGCCAGCATGAATAGCAAATCTGGAAGATTCTTCATCCAATACAGGAACAAGCACAGTATATAGGTTGGTCGAATCTAATGTTTCTATATCAACGGGCGTAACAAGCAGATCTTGCTGACGAAGTTGAATTTGACGTCTACGGCCGTATCCGAAATAAATAATTACACCGAAACCGGTCCAAATTATTGCTCCTAACCACGTATACAAAGGAAGTAGCGAAATAACAAGGATGGAAGCCAAAGCGCCTACTGCTGGGAAAAGCGGATGCAGAGGCAACTTGATAATTCGTGTTTCTGGCAAATTGGGTTTAGAACGAAAAATATCGGGGACAACCAAAAATAAAAATGCGCCGAAAAAAGAAAATGTACTTAAGGCAACTAAATTCTCAATCTTGAAAAACACCAAATATACGGCCGTTAACAACACAATCAGTAAATAAGGAACATGGTTAATCGTGACACTTTTTGCTTTGATTGCATCCCTTTGCGGCAAAA
>JBNKHS010000064.1:0-13836 GCA_050290485.1 Promineifilaceae bacterium (SeqCode)
GTTTGTTCCTGGATATGACGATTCATGATTTTGACATGGCTCGCTATCTGGTGGGCAGCGAGGTGGAAGAGGTGTATGCGGCCGCGGCCGTGCGTGTGGACCCGGCGATTGGCGAGGCAGGGGATGTGGATACGGCCGTTCATCTCGCCAAGACCTGTGATTTACCAATAATCAAAGCCCGTGCCCAACTCGCGCAAAACAACCCCTCTCAAGCTTTAACCATATTGGCGCAATGGCGGCAGGAGATGGAAGCGAGGGGATGGCAAGATGAAATTTTACAGGCAATCATCTTGCAAGCCGTGGCCTATGATGCAAATGGCGAATCTGAAAAAGCGGCCCAACATCTCATTACTGCTTTGCAGCTTGCGCAAAAAGAAGGCTTCATTCGCTTGTTTGTGGATGAGGGGCGTCCCATGGCTGAATTGTTACGCGAGCTTAAAAAAGATGGGTTACACTTTTCCCCCATAGGTGATGTGGTGCTTCTCAATGAATACATTCAGCAACTCCTTGACGCTTTCGATGATCAAATCGAGGATGCTTCTTTGTCAGATGGGCAGCCGTTGTTTGAGCCATTAACTGAACGAGAAATTGAAGTGCTGGAACTTGTTGCCTCTGGCCTGACCAATCGGGAAATCGGGGAACGACTTCATCTAACCTTAAACACAGTCAAGGTGCATACGCGGAATATTTATAGCAAATTAGACGTTCACACTCGAACGCAAGCTGTCGCCAAAGCAAGAGAACTACGCATCCTTTCCTCTCCATAACTTTTTCAAATAAACGTATTGAAATAAACATCTTGTAAAGGCGAACCTATGTGTTTGCCTAGAGTGGGCAGACACATAGGTCTGCCCCTACTAAATTATTTTTTATACGTGTGGCTAGCATAGTCGAAATCATCTCTCTAACCATCATAATCTTGCAAATACCACCTTCGTGGTATGACATACGCTTGTGCTTCCATTTAAGCTTTGCCGTGGAAATGCAAATGTGCATTTCCAAAAAATCAATTCAAGAAAATCATGCCCTGAATTTATTGGAGAATTAATATGAAAGCTGTTGTTTATCATGAATATGGCAACCCGAATGTATTTAAACTGGCCGAAGTCACAGAGCCAACACCAAAAGAAAATGAAGTGCGTATCAAAATACATGCGACCACAGTCACCGCTGCTGAAGGTCTGATGCGGCGCGGTGAACCCGTTTGGGGTCGAATCATTATTGGCTTAAGAAAACCAAGAAAAAATATTTTAGGCATCGAATTGGCAGGAGAAATTGATGCCATCGGTAAAAATGTGACCCGATTTCAAGTTGGCGACCAAGTGTATGGGTTTACTGGTTTTGGGTTGGGTGCTTATGCAGAGTACACCTGTATGCCTGAAGATGGCTCTTTGGCAATCAAACCCGCAAACATGACCTACGAAGAAGCGGCAACATCTGTTGATGGGGCAACTACATCATTATTTTTTCTTAAAGAGAAAGGGAAAATCCAAGCTGGCCAAAAAGTTTTGATCAATGGTGCATCGGGCAGTATTGGTACATTTGCTGTCCAACTTGCCCATTATTTTGGAGCTGAGGTTACTGGAGTTTGTAGTGCAAGAAATGTAGAGTTGGTCTACTCTCTTGGGGCAGACAATGTGATTGATTACACTCAAGAAGATTTTACAAAAGGGGATGAACAATATGACATCATCTTTGATACTGTGGGCAAAAGTTCATTCGCGCGTTGTAAAAATGTGCTCAGGAAAAACGGTTGCTATCTCCCGACTGTAGGCTTGATCAACCACCCATTGATGATGTGGACATCGCTTTGGGGCGGTAAACGGGTAATCACCGGGATGTCTATCGAAAAAAGGGAATCGCTCAATTTTCTCAGAACATTGATTGAGGTTGGACAACTAAAAACAATCATTGATCGCAGCTACCCATTAGAGCAAATGGCGGAAGCGCATCAATATGTTGATAGTGGTCATAAACGGGGAAATGTAGTCATTACATTGTAACATGAGAGCGATTATGCAGACTACTTGTCATTTCGAGGCGTGTTGCAACGTACGTTGCTCCGAGAAATCCTTTTCGGACAAAGTTTCACCGAAAAAGTTTTCTCCCTCTGGTCGAAATGACACTGGAACTGTTAGGAAGTAGGTATTTAATGTTGGCTGATATTTGACGGTGAGGAATGACGGTTCTTATAATTGATTCATGACCTTACCTATCCTGGCTACAAAGCTGCACCTTCCTACACCTCGTCCCCAATTTTTGCAACGTTCGCGCTTAATCGATCAATTAAACGCTGGCTGGCAACATCGAAAATTAACGCTTGTGTCGGCAGCGGCAGGGTTTGGTAAAACAACACTCATCACCACTTGGATACAACAAAATCGTCAAGAAAAAGAATTTCATGTTGCCTGGCTCTCTTTAGATGAAGATGATGGTGAGTTACATCGCTTTCTAACCTACTTTATTGCTGCTTTAAAAACGGCCGAACCCACATTGGGGGATGGTGTGTTGACGATGTTGCAATCGCCGCAGCTGCCCCCCCCAGAATCGCTCTTGACAGTTTTGCTGAACGAGATTGCAGCGATTTCTTCCAAAATTGTACTTGTATTGGATGATTTCCACTTACTAGATTCGCCAGTTATCGATCAGGCTATTGCTTTTTTTCTTGAGCATCAACCGAGGCAAATTCATTTGGTGATGACGACACGGGAAGACCCATCGCTGCCTTTGGCACGATTACGGGTGCGTGGGGAGTTGACGGAAATTCGAGCCGCAGATTTACGCTTTACACCTGAAGAAACGGCCGTATTCCTCAATGAAATAATGGGTTTATCACTCACCGCCGGGCAGGTAAAAGCTCTTGAAACACGCACCGAAGGCTGGATTGCCAGTTTACAGTTGGCCGCCCTGTCACTTAACCAACAAGATTCAGCGGCAAAGACGCAGTTCATTGAACAATTCTCCGGCAGCAACCGATATGTGATGGATTATTTGGTCGATGAAATTTTGACCCACCTTACTCCTGAGGCGCGCCAATTTTTAATTGAAACGGCCGTGTTTGATCGGTTTTGTGCTGAGTTGTGCGATGCTGTTCGCCAAACAACGGATGCGCGACAAACAATTGACACCTTGCTGCAAGCCAACCTCTTGATCATTCCTTTAGATGATCAACAGCAGTGGCTGCGTTATCATCATCTCTTTGCGGACTTCTTGCACAATCGCTTTTTGCAACAACCGGATCAGCAACGCATCGCTTTGCGTCAACGGGCAATTGATTGGTTTGCTAGCCAAAATTTACTCGACGAAGCCATTGCCCACGCGCTCGCAGTTGAGGATTTTAGTAAAGCATCTGATTTGATGGCAAGCTACAGCGCCAATTTGTTGGTGCGTGGTGAAGTTAGCAAACTGTTGCACTGGATCAATTTGTTGCCAGCAGCAGAGGTAAAAGCAAACACGCGTTTAGCTATCTTTTATAGTTGGGCATTACTTTTTACGGGGCAATTTACGGCCGTATCCCAATGGATCGCAGAATTAGAAGACGTCGCTGGAACCCCCGATTGGCCGCTGCCAACTTATGTAGCGGTGATAAAGGGTTATTTCGCCACACGAAACGGCCGTTTTACTGAAGGCATTGCGATCACAGAGGAGGCGTTGATCCAATTAGAGCAGATAAAAGATAAAGATGAAATTCAAGCGATTATGGTCGGTGCTGCCGAAATCAACTTGGCCGACAGTTACATGCTTAGTGATCAATTTGACAAAGCGTACGAGCAATACCAAACGGCCGTTACTGTTAATCGAGAAACAGGCAATATTTTGGCGGGTCTTGGTGCGGTTAAAGCATTGGCCGATTTAACTATCGCCAAAGGACAGCTGCACAAGGCACGCGATATTTTGCAACAAGGGATGCAAATGGCTCAATATTGGCAGGGGCAATTGCCGATTCCTGGGACGAAATTGTTAGCTGCCGCTCCGTTACAGGCCACACTCGGTCTACTTCATTGCCAATGGAACGACCTGGCCACAGCCAAGCCACTTATTGAAGAAGCGGCTGAACTGTATCAGTTAGGTGGTGCCGTTAATGAAGCGGAAGGCATCTCCGCCTTAATGCACCTGCGCTGGGCTGAGGGGAACTTATTGGCTGTAGATCATCTTTTAGAGCAGTTCCGCTTGCTTGCGCAAAGTCATCCCCACGAATACACGCAGCAGCGCATTATTTGTGCCATGGTTGAGTGGAAAATCCGTCTCATTAAAGCGGATTCTCAATGGCACTATTATCATCGCGATATTGAAGCATGGGTCAATAATCAGACCTTAGCAGACGAAGAATCACTTTATGTTAACGAATTCTTTTTTTACACGTACGCCTTGGCACTTTTGTATTTGGGTCAATCGGAGCAATTGCTGCCTTTATTACATCGTTTGAAGCGTGCTGCTGAAGGCTCTGACCGTTTAGGGGATTTGGCGCGTTTGCAGATGTTGCAGTTGTTGCTCTTTGCGCAAAATAAAAACACGGCCGTTTCGCTAGAAACCTTAGCAACTCTCCTCAAGCAAACAGAACCCGAAGGATATATTCGCCTTTTCGTCGACGAAGGCGAAATTGTTGCCAAGCTGCTGCACCAACTACCCGTGACCTCCTATCGTAATCAACTATTAAGCCATTTTCCCATCGCGCAAACTACTGCCCAAGTTTTGGTTGAACCATTGAGCGATCGTGAATTAGAAGTTCTTGCCCTTATCGCCGATGGTGCCACCAATCAACAAATTGCCGATCAACTCGTCATTGCTAAAAGCACCGCTAAAAAGCATGTGAGCAACATCATCGGCAAACTAGGCGTCGAAAATCGGACGGCGGCTATCGCCCAGGCGCGTGAACTTGGGTTGATTATTTAACGCAGAGGCACGGAGACGCAGAGGAAAACAGTCTGCGAAATCTGTGTAATCTGCGGATGACTTACAAATACTCCCCTAAATACTCCCTTCGGCTACCGTCATACTCCTTTCAAATTTGTATCCTTTCACCATCAAATTCATTAAGAATGTTTTGAGGTGAAACATGTTAAAGAAAGGTTTATTTGTCGTTATTTTTGTTGCTCTTTTATCTATTCCATTTTTGTTGACACGCAATGCCAAAAGCTATACGGAAGAGATGACACCCTGCACTGTAAAAGTATCTGGTGAAAAATTGGATGCACGTTGTGGCAGCATCCTCGTCCCTGAGAATCGAACAGATGCCAACTCCCGCAAGCTGACATTGCCTGTGACCCAAATATTGGCGACTGGCGATGCCGCCGCTGAACCTATCTTCTATTTAGCTGGGGGTCCGGGGATGAGTAACTTGGGCTTTAAGCCCCCACTTGCACTGCTGGAAAATCATGATCTGGTGATGGTAGGGTATCGTGGTGTGGATGGCCCTGTTTCTTTGCATTGTCCTGAGATGGAAACGGCCGTAAAAGGGGTCAATCATCAACTGTTTAGCTCTGCTGCTGAAGCTGGTATTCGTGAAGCCGTGTCCACATGTGGCCAACGCCTGCAAAGCGAGGGTGTTGATTTGGATGGCTATACTGTTCCTGAAGTCGTGTTGGATATGGAAGTGGCACGGGATAAATTGGGATACATGCGTATCCATCTGCTAAGCGAAAGTTACGGCACACGCGTTGCCCAAATCTATTCACAAATGGCGCCCGAATCGCTTAATCGAGTCGTCATGATTGGGGTCAATACCCCTGGCAACTTCGTCTGGGAACCCGAATTGATCGATTCCCAGTTGGCGCAATACGGCACACTTTGTGCAGCAGATGCCTATTGCCAAGCACAAACAGAAGATTTAGTGCAGCTTATGCGCACCGTCAACCAAAATATGCCTACGCAATGGTTAGGCACGTCGATCAGCCCTGACAAAGTAAAAGCAATCTCCTTTGTTCTCCTATTTCACCCCAGCACCGCCACCTATGTTTTTGATGCCTACATGGCTGCCAGTCAAGGAGATGTCAGTGGATTAGCACTCATGTCCTTCGCCTACGACATGATAATGCCCAAATTCACCGTTTGGGGTGAATTTCTAGCCAAAGGGTTTAGTGCCGATTTCGATCCTAACCGTGATTACAGCGAGCTGGCCAATCCCGATTCTGTAATGGGCTCCCCGCTGGCCCAAATACTGTGGGTAGGTGCCGATGTATGGCCCATGACCACCATCCCCGAACAATATCGACAGGTACACTTTTCCGCCGTAGACACCTTGTTGATTAGTGGTGACATCGATTTCTCAACACCGATAGAAAATGCCACCCAAAACCTAATGCCCTCTTTAACAAACGGGCAACAAGTTGTTCTCAAAAATATGGGGCATGTCAATGATGTGTGGCATGCACAACCCGCAGCAACCGAGCGCTTGCTCACCTATTACTACGATACAGGTGATGTAGATGACTCCCTCTACGTTGCTCAAGAGATTAATTTTGCAACGGGTTTGATGAGTCTGCCTAATGTCGCTAAAGGGATAGTTGGGTTTGCAATTCTGCTCATGCTCGTTCTTCTCGGAATCGTCATTTTCATTGTGTGTAAGATTCGTCGGCGAGGTGCATAATGGGCAAACCGTATCTGACTTACCAGATCGTTGTCCATGAGTACTTAGATGAAAGTTGGGAGGCGTGGTTTACCGATGTACACATTTCTCATCTTTCATCTGGTAAAACAATCATTCACGGAACCATGATTGATCAGGTGCGTTTGTTTACTATTCTTAACAAAATCCGTGACCTCAATTTAACTCTCTGTTCCCTGACTCAAGTTGAATGATAAAGGTTTTACTTATCTGCGAAGCCTGAGCTTGTCGAAAGCTGGGCTCGTAGAAGTGTCCAGCCTTCGCTTTATGTATTTGCAATATGATTTTTTCTGGACAAAGTGGCGCAACATTATCAACATGTAGAAGGTACCGTTATGCCTTATGGCGTATTTGGGATGAGACAAAGCCGACTGTTTTGTTTGTCGGCTTAAATCCTTCAACAGCAGATGAGCAGATTGATGATCCAACTTTGATTCGCTGTATCAATTATGCAAAAGCTTGGGGGTATGGCGGCGTGTTGATGGCCAACTTATTTGCCTACCGTGCCACAGACCCGAATGAATTGCGCCATGCAACAGAGCCAATTGGCAAAGAGAATGATATGTGGTTGCAAAATTTAGCTTCGGAAGCTGAGCTGGTTGTCGCTGCCTGGGGAAATATGGGGCGTCATTTGCATCGATCACAGGAGGTGATCAGTTTCCTCCCGGATTTACATTGTCTCAAACTGAATAAGTCGGGGGAACCAGCACACCCTTTGTACCAAAAGGCGGATTTACGGCCGTTTCCATTACCAATAGAACGCAGATTTCAGCCTACGGCTGATCGCAGATGAACCTGATTTTCCTGATCTTTTTTATAAAATCAGGTTCATCCGTGTCATCTGCGTTCTTTTATATTTAAGCTACCGTTTCATGTATCAGTTGCGCAAAAGCAGTCGCACGCTCAACGGCCGTTCCCGTGTGCGCATTGGCATCCATCAACTCCCGAACTTGGTCAGCCGATAAATATTGTGTAATGTTTTCATCCGCTGTCAGTAGTTTCACGAGCGGATTGGCTTGCCCTTCACGCAGGGCGGCCCACGCTTTCAGGCTCGCGTCGCGAATCCATTCGTGCCCATCTTGGCGACTGCCCCCAGCGGCAACCAGAGCCATGAGCACCCGTTCTGTGGCTGCAAAAGGCCCATACGTTTCCATGTTGCGCGATACGGCCGTTTCATCAATAACCATATCCTTAATGACGCGTATGGATCGCTTAAGCATTTCATCCGTGGCTAAAAACCCTTCCGCCTGGAAGAGGCGTCGATTGGCAGAATCATCCAAACTCCGCTCCAAAATCGCTTGGCTAGCATTGTCCCAAGCCATGGCTGGCAAGCCAGCCACATAACGAGCCAACGAACAAATATTTTCCGTATTGATTGGATTGCGCTTGAAGGGCATGGCCGAAGATCCCACTTGTTTCTTGCCAAACGGTTCTGCCCATTCACCGAACGGCGGCGACTGCAAGATACGAAAATCCATCGCAAATTTATGCAGCGAGGCGGCAATACCCGCCAACACCTGTTGAATGCGCAAATCTTGTTGTCTGGTGTAGGTTTGTGTCGCAATGGGGAAGTAGGGAAGGTCAAGTTTGTCCATCGCGATTTTTTCCATCTCGGCGGGACTCATTGACACATCATGCAGTAGTTCATCATAGCTGGCTTGCGTACCGACAGCACCTTTCAATCCTTTACCGCGAATGTTCCCAATGAGGTTTTGCAAGTCATGGTAATCATCGAGTAAATCCTGTGCATAGACGGCAAAGCGATAGCCGAGGGTGGTTGGTTCTGCGGGTTGGATGTGGGTATGGGCCATGGTAGGGATTACGGCCGTTTCTTCAATTTTTTGCGCCAAGATCAACAATAATTCTTTGAGTTGGGTTTGCAATAAAACGGCCGCATCGCGCAGGCGCAGCGCATCGACATTATCCGTAATATCCGCACTGGTGGCACCCCAATGGATGATGCCGCCACCAACTGCACATTGCTCGGCAAAGGTGCGAATTTCGGCCATGACATCATGGCGTGTATCCTTTTCAATTTCTAGGGCACGAGGAATGTCTATATTTTCTCTGTGCGCTTCAAGATCGGCGACTTGTTCTGCTGTCACCAGACCTGCATGCTGTTGGGCGGTTGCTAATGCTACCCAAACGCGCCGCATCAACAAACGCTTGTTCTCTTCTGACCAAATTTGGCGCATGGCGTCACTGCCATACCGCCACGTAAACGGAGATATGTACGTTTCGTAGTTAAAGTTCATATTTTTTTGTAAAAGCGTGAAGCGTGAAAACGTGACGGTTCTTACAAAGCTGTGTTAATTCGGATCTATCACGTTTACACGTCTACACGTATTTAGTTTGGATAAAGCTCGTTTTTCTTTTTGCGTCCGGCGCGACGTTTAGCATTGTCTTGTAAGGATTTTGTTTCTTCAATAAGAGCCAATCTTTCTGCTTCCAAACGGGCTAAAATTGCTTCATTATTCCGTTTTTGCTCATCCGTCAAAACTACTTTTCGTTTTGCCATTTTTCACTCTCCTAAGAAAAACTATCATCTTCACAACTAACTTTGCAGTTGCTTGGGTTCTGGTTGACGTTCCACCATGCACTAAACTGGCTTGAACGGATGTCAGCCAGAACCTCGTACTGTCATTTATCTTCTTACTTGGTAATTAGGCGCTTCTTTCGTAATCAGAATGCCATGTGGATGGCTTTCTAACAAACCTGCATTGGTAATGCGCACGAATTTCGATTTTTCTTTCAATTCGTTCAAATTTTTGGCACCAACATAGCCCATACCTGAGCGTAACCCGCCCATCATTTGATAGACGATGTCAGCAAGTTTACCGCGATAGGGGACTTGCCCCTCAACCCCTTCGGGAACGAGTTTGTCGCGTTCGCCACTGGTTTTGACACCACTACCATAACGGTCAGCACCATGTCCTTGCATGGCCCCCAGGCTACCCATTCCGCGATAAATTTTATAACGACGACCTTCGTATAAAATAATATCGCCAGGGCTTTCTTCGAGACCCGCTAACATAGACCCAAGCATAACGGCATCGCTACCAGCAGCCATTGCTTTGACGATATCGCCACTGTATTTGATCCCCCCATCAGCAATGCAAGGGATGTCGTGTTTACGTGCTTCAGCGGAGCTTTCAAGAACGGCCGTTAATTGAGGCATCCCCGCACCAGCAACAATTCGCGTCGTACAGATAGAGCCAGCACCAATCCCGATTTTAACTGCATCTGCACCTGCTTTGGCTAAATCTTTTACCCCTTGCGCTGTCGCCGCATTGCCCGCGATCACTTTAACGTGCGGATAGCGTTCTTTGGCTTCACGCACGGTTTGTAGAACGAGAGCAGTGTGCCCATGAGCAGTATCGATAACGGCGATATCGACACCAGCAGTAACTAGTTTGTCTAGCCGTGCCAATCCTTTATCGCCAACCCCAATGGCAGCAGCACACAATAAACGGCCGTTTGCATCTTTGGCTGCATTCGGGAAATGAACTTTCTTCTCAATATCCTTGACCGTTATCAATCCTTTGAGGTAACCATCTTCATCGACGAGCGGCAGTTTTTCGATACGATGTGCATGTAAAATTTGCATCGCCTCTTCAAGTGTGGTCCCCACAGTAGCCGTAACCAATTTTTCATGGGTCATAAACTCAGACACAAGTTGGTTGCCAGGGGTAACAAAGCGGGTATCACGATTGGTTAAAATACCGACCAATTTGCCTTGCGCATCGGTAATGGGCACGCCAGAAATGTGATATCGGCTCATGATTGCTTCTGCATCAGCAAGCGTGTTGTCAGGACGCAACGTCACAGGATCCACAATCATACCTGCCTCCGAGCGTTTGACTTTGTCCACTTCCTCAGCTTGCTCTTCAGGAGATAGGTTGCGGTGTAACACCCCAATCCCCCCTAAACGAGCCAATCCAATGCCCATACGAGCTTCACTTACGGTATCCATTGCCGCCGAGAGGATCGGCACATTAAGATACAAATCACCGGCCAAACGGGTGCGTAAATCCACGTCGGCCGGCAATACTTCCGAATATCCAGGCGCCAGCAAAACATCGTCAAATGTTAATGCTAAGTCACCTATTTTGTCTGCTAAATTCATAAAATAATTGCCTCCAAAGCGTATTTGGAGATTGTGAATTGAGAGTTAGAGATTGGAAGTCTTCTAACCCTCTCGTTCCCAATCTCTAATCTTTTTAACGATTTTGCGTGTTGCAATTCAACTGCGATATTGAATTGGACTGCTGCTTTTGATCAATTCAATACTTATTCTTTGGTTAACCTCGTTTTGGTTTTGGCTTTGCTGGGCGTTTGCGTTTAGAGCCAACGGGTAATTTCCCATAGCGTGATAAGATGACCAACACACCAGCCAGTGCAATGCCAATCGACATCAACATTGAATAAGTAATAAAGGTGTTACCCACTGTGGTTTGATCGGGCCGAAAGAGCTCGATCCATGCGCGGTTGCCGCCCCACCAAATGAGGAAAATGCCAAACAGCGTTCCCGATTTCCAACTGTCCCGATACCGATTGTTGAGAAAATGCAGGAGCAAAAAGCCGACAAAAAGCATGACGGATTCATACAAAAAGGTGGGGTGAAAACGGGTGTCTGGTGGAAAAGTAGTAAGATCTGCATACTCTGCCAAACGATATTGTGGCTCGATGAGGATACCCCATGAAGAATTGGTCGGTGGACCATAAAGCTCTTGGTTAATAAAGTTACCCCAACGCCCAATGGATTGAGCCAAAAGTAACGCTGGCCCAGCAACATCGGCATAATCCCACAGGTAAACGCCCTTCCATTTGATGTAGAACCAGCCGACAAAAAAGGCACCAATGAAGCCGCCTAAAATGTTGACGCCACCTGCACGGAAATTAAATACATCGCCTAATCCATTGTATACACCCCCGTCAAGGGCATCTAAAATGACGTAGGTGATGCGGGCAAAGAAATATCCGGCAAAGACAACAATGATGAGACCTGTGTAGAAATCATCAATTTTCTTTTCGCTGTAGCCTCGTTTTTTCAGTTCACGTGCTGCCCAGATTGCGCCTAAACCAATCCCGACAACAATGATAATGCCATACCAATAAATTTCGTAAGGCCAGAAGGGAAGGTTTATAGCCACCCTATCTATTTGAAGTCCATCTAACATTTTCCTACCTCATATATTAAGTGATGAGGACTGAGTTGAAAGTGATGAGCGGGAAATAGGTTACTCAGTCCTCGTTACTCATCACTCGTTCCTTTTGTTAGTCTAAATACCCTAACCCGCGCAATCGTTGCGCCAGTTGATCATCCATTTCTACTTCGGTGCCTGCGGATAGGGTCTGTTGTTGTCGTTCGACATTGCCAGCAATGCGCAGGTGATCTTGATGGAGTGTTTCGGTGATAAACGGCCGTTTCTGGTGCACATCTTCCAACTCCAAGGGATCACTTTGTAGATCAAATAACTCATCCGGTTGTTCGTCTAAATGGATGAGCTTGAATGTGCTGTCGCCATGCTCATCTGCATGCTGGCGCACAACTGCTTTGCGCACCGACAAACATTTGTACTGCTCCAATAGCTCAGGCTGCCGATTTTCAATAGCTCTTACAAATGTCAGTGGTGGATACACTTCACTGTAAGCAACCCCATTTTCAGGATCACGGCCGTTGATAGAATTGAGCAAAGTGAGGCCATGAATATTAACTGGATCGACATTTTGCATTTCCGGTAAACGCCCGGAGGCATCGAGCACGGTGTGGAAGACACGACGCGTGCTGATTGGGGTTTTTATGCGCGCGGATTGCGTTTGCTTCATCCGCTTCGGCCAATGGGTGATCAACGGCACATGAACCAATTCCTCATAAGCCACAAAAGCATGACCCATATACCCATGTTCACCTAACCCATCGCCATGATCGCCAACAATGACTGTGAGCGTATTTTCTGCATTTTTTCTTTGCTTCAAGGCGACAAAGAGATCGCCTAAATAATCATCTTGGTACGCCACTTCCGCATCGTACATATCGCTGAGTACTTGGGCTTCTAATTCGCCAAGTGGTTCAGCCAGCGGTGCTGCCCAGCGATACGCTTCGCGATTCCAACGGCGCATCGTATCGCGTGCTTCCTTGTTTTCGCTCATGTACGGTGCTACTTTGTCAATGAATTCTCCTGCGGGCCAAAACGGCAGATGCGTTTCCATCAAATTCAAAAACAAAAAGAGTGGTTTCTCGGTTTCTTTTTTGTCGCGCTCACGCAAATAATGGGAAACATCTTTGACAGAACGCGGATTTTGCCCTTTGAAGTTGGCAAAGCGTGACCAAATTGGCGTCAGGAAAGCATTGATTGAGATGCGAAAAGCGAGGTCAGATTGGCCAAAGAAGTTTTGAATGGGGTAAGAAATACGCCGTAAAAACTGGGTATACCCTTCGGCCAATTTGTTAAACGGCCGTGGCAAACTGGAAGAATCTTTTGGTGTGCTGGGAATCGCACCACCGTAGTTATAAAATGTGGCAAAGCCCCGTTTCAAACCATTGTTGAGCACACCCACCAACGGATTGTTACAGAAGCCCACTGTCTCATACCCGGATTTTTGTAGAATTTCAGCAAGATGGGGTTGGTCGGGGGGAAGGCTTTGGTGTGCTTGGATCAATTGATGGGCAGTGGGGTAAAGTCCCGTAAAAAGGGATCCATGGGTAGGTACAGTCCATTGAGCAGGGGCAACAGCTTGTTCAAATAAGACGCCTTCTTTTGCGAATTGATCAAGATTAGGCGTGATTGCCTTTTCGTGCCCATAACAACCCAAACGGTCAGCTCGTTGGGTATCGAGCACGATAAAAATAATATCGGGCCTATCCATCATATCTGTAGCGGAAAATGAACTAAACAGGTCAACTCCCGCCACAAGCTCCTTCAAATTAAACCGCAGAGAATATGGAGGGTGCAGAAAGAGTGCTATATCAATCTACTTAATCTAACGCCTTAATTCTGCGGGTATAAATTTTTAATTGACTCTATTTTGCGGATTTTAGGAACAAATATTAAAGGTAACCCTTCCAATAAGGTAGATGGCTTACACAAAAAATCTGATTTTCGTTAACGTGCTTCCCATGAATTATAGAACCCGCAAGTTTCTATTGTACCCGCCAATAAGGCCAATTGCACGTGCAGTTTAAGGATTAATCATCTCTCCAGAGTAAATTGGTGCAATGAGCACAATTT
>JBNKHS010000065.1:0-13773 GCA_050290485.1 Promineifilaceae bacterium (SeqCode)
GTCAAGACATCGACTTCGGTACGCCATTGCTTAAGCTTTTCTTTGTGGGCGACACCAAAGCGCTGCTCCTCATCAATGATCACCAGCCCCAAATCTTTGAAGGAGATATCGTCAGAGAGCAAGCGATGGGTACCAATGATGATGTCTACTTTACCGTTGCGCAGATTATTGACAATGCGCTCTTGCTGCGATTTGGTGCGGAAGCGGGACAACATTTGTACCGTGACCGGAAAGGTAGAGAGACGTTTTTTAAACGTGGCGTAATGCTGCTGCGCCAAAACCGTTGTTGGCACCAGTAAAGCAACCTGCTTACTGTCCATCACCGCTTTAAAGGCAGCACGTAAAGCAACCTCCGTTTTGCCGTAGCCAACATCTCCGCAGACAAGGCGATCCATTGGTTGTGACTGTTCCATATCTGCTTTTACTTCAGCGATAACACGCAGTTGGTCTTCGGTTTCACGATAAGGGAAGCTGGCTTCAACTTCTGCTTGCCATTCGCCATCGGGAGCAAATGCATGACCGTCGATGGTGGAACGTGAGGAGTACAGTTCAATCAGTTCACCTGCGAGTTCGTCAGCAGCTTTTTGCGCTTGTTGTTTGGCTGTGTTCCATGATTTTTCGCCAAGACGATGTTGGCGTGGGGGACGTTCATCAGAACCAATCCATTTGCTAAGGCGATCAGCATGATGAACAGGGACGTATAACACATCATTGTTGGCATATTCAAGAAGTAGATATTCCCGCTCCATACCGCCAATTGTACGCACAACCAATCCCGTAAAACGGCCGATTCCATATTCCAAATGCACCACATAATCCCCAACGGTAATGTCGGAAAAGTTGGCTTCGGGAGTGGTAGGTGGTGCTTTACGCCATCTTCGTGGAGCGGGGCGTTCCCAGCCAAACACTTCTGCATCGGTGAGTAAGTTGAGGTAAATTTCGTTACTATCTCGTTTAACCAGCGTAAACCCTTCGAGCAAAGCACCATTAACGAAAGTGATTGTTTTGGCGCTGGGTAGTGTGTTCAGGGTTTCGTGGGGCTTGGGTGCTGGAGATGAGGAGGTGGGGGGAGCAGGGGAGAATCGCCCCGTGTTTTTTCTTGTTGTTGTTTGTTTTCTTGATGCCACAAATCGGCAAGACGGGGCGCTTGGCGGCTGACGATGATGATCCGTTCATGTTCTTCTTGCGCCGATTTGAGTTGGTTCATCAGCGGGCGCATTTGTCCACCGTAGCGGGGACCAGGATCAAATATTTCGGCGAGTCCGGCAAACGGCCGTTCTTCTTCCAGTTCTTCCTCGCCATCTCCCAAAATTAAAGGCTGCCACCATTGTAAATTGTCATTGATTTCTTCCCACGCAAAAAGTGGCCCAGGGTAGTCGGGAGGCAGGCTGACCTGTTCGTTGGCAATTTGGTCGGCGTGGTCGTTGAGTTCATTTACGGCCGTAATCAAACCAGGCCAATCATCAACCACCAACAACGCATTTTCTGGTAAATAATCGAGCAAACTTGCTGGACGTGGATAGAGCAATGACAAATAATATTCCAAATTGGGGAAAGATAACCCCGATTGCAAATCGGAGATGTCATCAATCCAAGAAGGGAGTTCATTTTCCTGCTGCGCTTGTTCCAAGATTTCATTGGGTAAGGTTTCTGTATATGCCTGGGCCACAACAGGCAATGCCTCACGTGCGGGCGGAATGACGATGTGATCGATCTCGCTGCTGCCGTTCAATTGAATGGTGCGTTGCGTGGCAGGATCGAAAAAGCGCAACGTTTCGATCTCATCC
The DNA here is from genome assembly GCA_050290485.1 of Promineifilaceae bacterium (SeqCode). Classification (GTDB taxonomy): domain Bacteria; phylum Chloroflexota; class Anaerolineae; order Promineifilales; family Promineifilaceae; genus JBNKHS01. The sequence continues at coordinate 1,788 of JBNKHS010000065.1, forward strand.
CCAAACAGTTCAACACGCACCGGATAGGGATAAGAAACTGGGAAAACATCAATAATGCCACCACGACGGCTGAATTGTCCTGTCCCTTCAACGACAGTTACCTCTTCATAACCAATGTCGAGCCAATGTTGGCATAGTTTGGCAAGATCGATAATTTGCGTTGTGCGTAAAACGCGCGTGCTGGTAACGAAACGGCGTTTGGGCAATGTTTTTTGCAAAAAGGCGCGTGCCGAGGTAACGATAATTGGTGGCGTTTCGGCAGCTGGTACTTGCGGATGCTGTCCTGCCATTAAGCGAGTCAATACAGCCATGCGTTCTGCGCGACATCGTTCACTCCACGGACCCCGATCGTAAGGAAGCGGCGTTGGCTCCGGTAAACGACGCATCACATCCCCTGCTGGCAGCCACATCTCCAAAGCTTGAATCCACGCTGACGCAGATTCCACTTTACCTGTCAGTAACACAATCGGTACTTGCTTTTGCAAGTACAGTTTGGCCAACACGGAGGGACGGGCTCCATTGGGGAGGAGTAACGGCGTTACGGCCGTATCCTTATTTAATTCCTCAACCAAATTCGCAAATTCGGGGAATTGATCATAAATGTCGAGAATACCGGAAACAGACATAGAAATTATGAGTTAAGAAAGATGACGGATGAATTAACTCTATTTACTATTGTCATTCCGGCGTAGGCGGGAATCCATCTAACTAGCCAAACAAGTGGATTCCCGTATTCACGGGAATGACAGTTAGCCTATCGCATTCATCCAACATCCGCTAAATTTTTGTTGTGCCGTGACATCGCCAATTGGATGCCATCGGCTAAAAATGTTTCGGTTGCTTTGATGGCTTCGTTGAGAACATCATCTAATAAAGGCAAATCATCTTTATGAAAATCTTGCAACACATAAGCTGGCACAGGCATTTGTCCTGGTGGACGCCCAATACCTAAGCGCATGCGCGCAAAATCCTGTCCTAAATGATTGATAATTGATTTCATGCCGTTGTGGCCACCTGCACCCCCTTTTTCGCGCAGGCGAATCGTCCCAAAGGGCAAATCCAATTCGTCGTAGATAACCAAGATGTTTTCGTTGGGAACCTTGAAGTATTTGGCCAGTGGACCAACGGAATCGCCACTGCTGTTCATAAAGGTTTGTGGCTTGGCGAGAATAACGGCTTTGCCTTGAATACGGCCGTCGCCCACAATCGCCTTATTCTGCACTTTGTTTGATGAAATGCCATATTCAGTCGCCAACAAATCCACAGCCATAAAACCAATATTGTGCCGATTAGCACGATATTTTCGTCCGGGGTTGCCAAGTCCTACAATTAAATATTTGTCACTCATAATATCTGGGGAGTGGTGCTCGGGGATGAGGGGTTGGGGTGCAGAGGGGCGTACAATTTTTGTTAGCCATCCACGAATCCCTTTTTGCTCATCACTCATCACTCAATCCTCATTACTTTTCACGCAAACGAGAAATGTCAATCATAAAACATTCCTCTCTGCGCCTCCGCGTTAGTTATTCCTCAATATCCCACTCAAAAATATTCCACAACTCAGATGGTTGACTGGAATTGGGATTTATGTTTTGTATGGTTGGTGCGGAAACGGCCGTTTTTATATATTGAAACAGTGGAATCGCAGGCATTCTTGCACTAAAGATACTCGCCGCTTCCATATGATTATTGATGTAATTATCTGTGCCCGGTAACGCATCCAACGCCGCTTGACAAGCCAAATCATATTCATCATTAGCCCATCCTGTGGCATTGATGTTGCCCCAACCACCAAATCCTTGTTCTTCTGGTCCGGTAATGTTTGTAGACAAGTACAAACTACAAGGGGGCGTGATACCGGTGAGCCATGCATAAGTGGCTAAATCAAAGCGTCGTCCAAACAAAACACTAAATGGCCCATCATCGTACCATTTTTCCGCAGGAACATCATACAAATTAACCTCAATCCCACATTCTACCAAATCTTCCTGAATCATTTCATTGATTCGCAGGCGAATATCGCTTTCGCTATCGGTTCCTAAGGTGATGCTCATCGTGGTTGTAGCCACAATTGTTGCCGAAAGATCTCGTTCCACCAGCTCACGAATGCCATCGCCATCGGTATCTTCTAGGCCAAACTCATCCAGCGCAGCATTGGCCCCTGCTGGATCATAAGCCCATTCTGCAGAGCCTACAGGGTATAGAGGATGTTCATTGGGGATATAGCTGTTCATTACTTGTCCTTGCCCACTCAAAAGCTCATCAACCATCCGTTGGCGATCGATACATTGGGTAATGGCTTGACGCACAGGTAGATATTCAAACCAGTCAGGGCGACCATTGGAATTATCATCTCCATAATCTTGCCAGGAATCAACACCAAAATCGACATGTTCAAAGACGGGGCTGGGTACAAAATACGGCCGTATCTCGCCAGCCGTTTCTCCATCCAACAAGGCAGGGATTTGCGCCAAAGTTACACCATCTTGCGTAACCAGATCACAACCGCCAGAAGCAATATCCGCAATGGGATCAACATCTGGGTCAAAAAGAACAGTGACCCTATCTATTGCCGGGAAACCTTCATTGTCACGATAGTAGTAGGGATTTGCCGTCAAAGTTAATGATTCCCCACGAATCCATTCCGTCACCATATAGGGTCCTGTGCTCAAAGGTAAATCGTTAACGGTAGCATCATTCAAAATTTCTTCCAACGTTAAATCTTCATACAAATGCAAGGGCAGTGGCGTCCATACATTCAAAAAGTACTCCGATGACAAATAACCAGGAAGCCCTGTCCAACGCACCGTTTGTTCTCCTGTTGCCTGATAAGACAACGTACGCTCAATTTCCTTGCGTTCATCAAGGTTCGCCATTTCTTTAGCCAGTTCAAAGGCAAAAACGGAGTGCTGAGCATTGACAGGTGTGCCATCAGACCATGTCATTGGATGAAAGGCAAAGTCAACAATCATCTGCTGCATCTCCACCAAGGGATCGCCCTCTCGTGGGCTGTCAAAGGTAACAAATTCGCCTTCGGCATTGATGATTTGAGTTCCGGGCAAAAGCGGTACCACATTACCAGCAGAGTTAACAACCAGATCGCCCTCAAATACGGCCGTTTTTTCAATCGCCGCATCCCCCTCACCCAACAAAGGCAATTTAATGATGCCCTGTGCCTGATAACTGTAATCGCGGCTGGTAATTAGATTTTCATAGAGGGCATGGCGAACAGACGTTGCTGCTAAAGAGTCATCTCCATACCAAAACAAACTTTGTGGCTCTTGCGCCATACAAATCGTCATTTCTTTGGCTGGTTTTGGCGTCGCCGTTGGGGGTATGTCTGTGGGCGCGGGCTCCGCTTCTGAATCTGAAACGGCCGTATTCTCTTCAGCATCCACCGTCTCAGATTCAGTAGATATCTCTTCAGCCACGCCATCGACTCCATTGTTCTCACTTTCTGGCAGGCCAGCGGTGGGCATAAGCGTGGGTGTGGGATCACCCTCTTGTTGGCAAGCCACAAGAATGAGCATGAATAAAGTAATAATGATGATTTTAGAATGTTTCACGGATACTACTTCCTATTTTTAGCCATCAACAAACAGCTGAATTTTATTGTTTTCTTAACCAGATCATTCGTCGAATCATTCGAAACAGTTTACGCATGACGATGTACAATCCAGCAATTAAAAAAAGAGACAACGTTAAGCGTACGCCTAACCAAAAAGCAGTGCTAAATCGACTTGTCTCCACAGATTCTATTTGACCAATCACCCCACCACTGTCGCCCGTTTCTGCATCTGATCCCATATTGGGATTATTGCTAACTGGCGTCGCTTGTGATGTTGGGGTAGGGAAAGGTGTTAACGATGGTATCGGCGTCGCCTGTTGAAAGCTGCTCGGCTGGCTGGTGCTCACAATGGCAGATTGACCAGTTGCCGTCGCCGCAACGGCCGTTTCATCAGCAGTCGGCGTTGGCGTCGGTCCATCATTTTGTACTACCAGGTCCGTCACATAATATTCGTCGTAGTTGTAATCTGTCCGCACCACCCGCAAACGCAATTGATAACGACCATCAGGGAAAACAGGTGCACCAAATTCCCGCCCAACGGCTGTATCCCACACTGCCAATGTATTGTTGCTTACAGGCTGATCCCCTTCTGCAAATACAATCCAATCAGCATTGGGATTATCTTGTTGGTAAAAGGCTAATTCATAGCGCAAAAACTCGGGATGAACGGCCGTACCCCGAATGAGAACAACGCCCGAAACAGTATCCCCAGAAACCGGAGCAGAGAATCCACTCGTCTGTGCCATCACTTTGGGAAACGGCCGTAAACCCCAAAACAAGATGAGCATGAGGATAAAAAACAGAATCGTCGTTGGTACAATTACGTTCTTTCGTTTACCATTAGCCATAATCAGCATGATGATGCGAAAAATTAAAAACAAACACAAAAGTCTAGCACAAACAAATGAGCTTGACGAATGAGTTTAACAAAGCATTGGAGAAGATTTATATGCGCATTTCACAAAAACGCCCCTATTTAACTATCCTCATCTTGCTTCTCACCCTTGTTGCCATTGTTGCTTGTGACCCAGCAGCAAAAGATCTGGAAAGTCCACAACAAGAAGGGGAGGCAGCCTTGCCAGAAGGTCATCCTGAGGTTGAGGAAGCTGCCAGCAATGATGAGATCGAACCGAGTAGTGTCAAACCAACTACAGCTCCCCCTCCCGCAGTAAACGCAGATGAAACAACATCAGAAACAGACAGCAACGGCATTCCAGTTGGTTTTACCGATGATGGCCATGCCTATAAAGGGAATCTCGATGCCCCTGTCGTAATGGAGGAGTTCTCAGACTTCCAATGCCCCTATTGCAGTCGCTGGGTAGGACAAACCATGCCTTCTCTGTTAGAAAATCAAGTTGCCAATGGCGAGCTCCTCGTCGTCTACTACGACTTTCCTCTAACAACGATCCATCCGCAAGCGGTTGGCGCGGCCAATGCAGCACGTTGTGCCGGAGAACAAAGTGCTGTTGCTTATTGGGAAATGCACGACATGCTCTTTGCTGACTTTGGCAATTGGGGGCATAACAATGCTAATGATAACTTTATTAGCTATGGTGAAACACTTGGCCTAGAAATGGAAGATTTTACAGCGTGTGTTGAAGAAGTGCGCTACGAAGATGCAATTCAGGCTGATATTGATTTAGGTTACTCTCGGGGTGTAGGAAGTACGCCTAGTTTCTTCATCAACAATCAAGCCTTAATTGGCGCACAACCAGTAGGTGTGTTTAACGAAGCGATTGCCACAATTTCAGGAGGCGGCGAGATAGCTTCTGCCGCCCCAGAACAACCTCAACAACAAGAACTTGGGCCACCCCCAGAGTTAACAATCCCCACGCCATTAGAAATTCCAATCGATGGTGGAACCACAGCTTACACAATGGGTGACCCCAATGCTGCGGTTACCTTGATTGAGTACACTGATTACCAATGTCCATACTGTCTGCGGCATGTGCAAGAAACAATGCCCGATTTTAAAACAGAGTTAATTGATACAGGTCGTGTTTATTATGTCCTCAAAGATTTCCCGCTAGACTCCATCCATCCCGAAGCATTTGAAGCTGCTGTTGCGGCTCGTTGTGCTGGAGAGCAAGAAATGTATCTGGAAATGCACGATGCCTTATTCAGCTCTCAAACTTTATGGGGCGGCATTGGTGATGCAGACGCCAACAGTTACTTTGCAACCTTAGCTGATGATTTAGGCTTAAATGTTGCAACCTTCAATACCTGTCTGGCCAATGAAATGCATGCTGAAAACATCATCGCCTCACAAAGCGAAGGACAACAATTTGGGGTATCAGGAACACCTAATTTCTTCTTCAATGGCTATTACATTCGTGGTGGGTTCCGTTATGAAGATATCTTACCCATCGTTGAAGTTGCTGAAGCGGGTGAACTGGAAGCGATGATTGAAGAGAATGCGCAAGCTTCTTACGAAGCCCAATTGGCACAGTATGAACAAGCGAAGCAACAATTAGAAGCCCCCCCCGTCCCCGAAGGCCCAATTGATGTCCCTGTGGAAGGATCTTATGCCATCGGCGATCCTGATGCACCAGTGACAATTGTGGAGTATACAGATTATCAATGTCCTTATTGTAGTCGCCACTTTGCACAAACGTTCCCGCTTATTAAAGAGAACTATGTAGACACAGGAATGGTGCGCTACGTCTTCAAAGATTTCCCACTAACGTCCATTCACCCGCAAGCTGTCTTGGCTTCGGAAGCGGCTCGTTGTGCAGGGGATCAGGATGCGTATCTGGAAATGCATGATGTATTATTTGCATCCCAAGGTGAATGGAGTGGCAATCCCAATGTTGAATCGCTATTCAATGGCTATGCTGCCGATCTTGGCCTGGACGCAGATCGCTTTGCAACCTGTTTGGCAGAACGTACTCATGAAACGGCCGTAATGGCAGATTTAGATGAAGGTATTGGCTTTGGCGTGCGTGGCACTCCGGCCTTCTTCATTAATGGTAAAAATCTGTCTGGTGCACATCCTTATGCAACCTTTGTTGATGCCATCGAACAAGAAGCCTCTACTGTTGATTAAAACATTCTACCTTTAATTATGTAATGCCCCGAAGACCCTAAGGATTCTTGCAAACCCTTAGGGTCTTCTTTCGTCTCATGAAGCAAACCACACAATTTGAGAAAATCTTACAAACGTATTATCCAAAAAGCACTTTGCACCAGATACGGCCGTTAACCGGGGGGCTTTCCGCCGATATGGTTGTTTTGGAATTTATAGATGAGACGGGACAGACACGCGCAGTTGTCGTGCGACAGCACACACATGGGTACGCACCCACAGCCCAAAACGAATTCCGACTGCTGCAACAATTACACCAAGCTCAGCAACAAACCCCCAAGCCATACCATCTCGATCTATCTGGCCAAATATTGCCCAATCCCTATCTCATCATTGAGTTTATTGAAGGAGAAATGCTCCTTGCTCCCCATGATCTAGAGCAATACATTGCGCAACTCGCAAATCAACTGGCGTCCATCCACAGCACCCCCATTGATTTGAGTGCGCTTACCTTCTTGCCTGTGAAAACAACCAGTTGCATTGAGTTAGAACGTGAGAAACCACAACGTCATGACTCCTTGCAAGAAAGTGCCATTCGCCAACAATTAGAAGCGCTAACACCTCTGGTACAAACAAACAAAAACGTATTATCTCATGGCGATTTTTGGCCAGGGAATAGTTTATGGCAAAACGGCAAACTCGTAGCCGTTATTGATTGGGAGGATGCTTGTCTGGGCGATCCGCTGCGCGATTTAGCGATTAGCCGTTGTGATATTGTGTGGATTTTTGGCATTGCAGCGATGCACCAATTTACGGCTCTGTATCAAGCACAAATGCCTATTGATTATGAGAATTTAGCCTATTGGGATCTGTGTGCGGCGCTGCGCTTTATTCGCCTCGCTGGCGACAATCTTGATGAATGGGTTGGTTTTTTCCCTGCATTCGGGCGCGCAGATATTACCGTTGACACCTTACGCCATGATTATGATTATTTTGTAGCACAAGCGCTAGAAAACATTTAAAAAAGTTTATTGAGGCAGAAAAAATATCTCAACTACTCAAGGCACGGACTGGTAATAACCCTTTTTCTTGATACCACTGTACTGTTTTGGTAAGGCCAGTTTGCAAATCAACGCTAGGAGAAAATCCCAACTGGTCATGTGATTTCCCCCCACTATATTGGTGGTTTTCGCTAAAGTAAGCAACATCGGCACGGGTAAGTGTTGGATTTCTTTTCAATATTGAAGCAAAAAACTCCAATCCGGTTGCACACAATGTCGCCATTGGGCGAGACAAGTTTAAGGATGGTTTTTTAACATGCAAAACATGGGCAATCCAGTTGCCCAGTTCACGAAAGGTTACCGTTTGTGGACCCACAATATGATAAATTTCACCAACACGGCCGTTTTGCAAACAACGAATCATGCCTTCGACAGCGTCATCGATATAGGTGGGTTGGCACATCTGGTAACCGCCGTTTATGGTCAAGAAACGGCCGTGTTGCACAGATTGAAATAGGCGCAAATAATGCTTGTCATGGGGTCCGTAGATAAACCCTGGTCGCACAATAGTGACAGGCAATCCATTTTGCGCGTAAATCTGCACAAGAGACTCAGCAGACGCTTTGCTGCGGGCATAAGCGGAGGTAGGATTAAATTCGGCCGTTTCATTTAAAGGCGAATTTAGGGATGGACCTAATACATCTAAACTGCTGATGTACAACACCTTAGGGGGGTCATCCAGTTTTTCGATTTCCGCCAAGACATGGTTGGTACCATCGACATGTAATTGATGGTACGCTAGCTCGGGCACACCAAATGCGGGCTTACGTCCGGCGGCATGAATAACAACATCTACCCAGTCAAACACACCATACAAACTCGAAGGCAGCAATACGTCAGATTCAATACAGGTTACATTTAAGTTTGCAAGGCGACTCAGATCGGAAGACGGCCGTATCAGTCCAAACAGCTGCACGTCTCTTTTCGCCAACACACGCGCAATTGCACTACCGACAAACCCTGTAATTCCTGTAATCATTACCTTCATGTAAATACTTCCTTCGCAGATGTTTATCGACGATGCTGTTTATAACAGCCAATGCAATCATTTTAGCATAGGTGTGAAAATTTATGCTTAAGAAATTCACATCCACAATAAAAGATTTTCAACTCTCTAGTGTCATGTGGGGAAATCGGAAAAACGGCCGTATAATTAGCGTCTATTTTATATTGTGTTCAAATTGCACCAATCGAGGCAACAGTGCCCGCAAATCCAGAAACGGCCGTACAACGAGAAGCAAGCTACGAAGCATTTGAAACCTTGATCGAATCCAGACCACAAGGGTTCATTCGTCGCTTCTTCGCCACCCAACGTCAATTCCTGGGACTTATTATTGGCGGTGGCTATGACTATGTACGGACTGCTAAAAAAGACGGTTATGGAGGAAGTCTTCACATCATATTCCTACGAATCATCCTCTTCTTCACCTGGCCCTTTATCGACCGTGACTTAGCCAAACAACCCTTTCACGTCCAATTTCGTCGCCGTTTAGAACGTTTGGGGCCAACCTACATCAAGTTAGGGCAAATTCTAAGCTTGCGTGAAGATTTACTTCCAAAATCAATCACAGATGAACTCAAAAACCTACTCGACCGCTTACCCGCTGTGCCCATCGAGCGCTTTCAAGAACTCATAGAAAACAGTCTCCAGCAACCTGTTAACACCATGTTTTCCTATATTGCTCCTTTACCGCTAGGATCCGCATCATTGGGGCAAACACATCGGGCAACATTGGTTACAGGCGAAGAAGTTGTCCTGAAAGTGCTCAAACCGAGTGTGCGCCAAACAGTCATCAACGACACAAGATTATTACGTATCTTGGGAAATTTCACCCAACTCTTTCTGGCTCGCTATCAACCCAAGCGACTAATTGACGAATTCTGTCGTTATACATTATTAGAAATTGACTTACGCCACGAAGCAGACAACGCAGAAACCTTTACAGCTAACTTTATCGATGAACCAGAAGTACGTTTCCCTAAAATATACCGTCAATATAGCAGCCGCGATGTCTTGTGCATGGAATTTTTTTCGGGGCGCAAACCTTCGGCTGAATTAGCTGCCCAACTCGACCCAGCCGAAAGAGATAAAGTCATTCGTCTCGGTGTAGGCGCAACCATTCAAATGATTTATCGCGATGGATTTTTCCATGCAGATCTCCACCCCGGCAACTTATTACTTTTAGATGACGGCACTGTGGGATTTATCGATCTAGGCATGGTAGGTCGTTTCGATACCGATATGCGCAAGCGTTTACTGAATTATTTCTACTCACTCGTAGAAGGAGATGCAGCTAGTGCCGCCCGATATCTCACCTCCATTACCATCCCCGGACGCAACAGTGATCCTGATGGATTTCGTCGTGCCGTAGAAGATTTAAATCGCCGTTGGTTACGTTCTCCAAACTTTGATGAATTTTCGCTTGCCCAACTTATCTTACAATCCATTTCCTTAGCAGGACGTTATCACATCCAATACCCTGGGGAAATCATTTTAATGATTAAAGCATTGGTCACATTAGAAGGTGTTGGCAATTTAATTGCACCAGGCATTGATTTAGTCGATACAGCAGGATATCACGTTCGGAAGTTACTCTTCAGTCAATTTAACATACGAAAAATGTTTAAAGATAGTTTGATCTTATTACCTGAAATTATCGACATTCTCAACAAAAGCCCATTAGTGATCGATGAGGGATTGCGTTATGCGGAAAATCGCCTGAAAAGTACAACACCAGCTCCGTTTTCAGATTTAAAGGGTACCTTATTTGCAGGATCATGTATTTTAGGTGGGGCAATCATAGCTGCGGCTGATGGATCAACCTGGTTATGGGGAGGATTGTTGCTTACCGGATTCGTGATAGCGCTTTATGGGGCATTCTCAAATTAATGTTTATTCTAACTGTCATTCCCGTTTTCACGAGAATCCATTAAGTTATAAAATCAAATAGATTCCTACATGCCGTGGGAATGACACTATTAAAGCAAATTTTGTGACTATATTTTGACTTGCATCCCGCGCTAATCTGGTTGTTTTAGCGGAAGCTGAATTGTAAAACGGGTTCCTTCGCCCAATTGACTATACACCAGAATTGTCCCATGATGACGCTCAACAATGCGCTGGCAAATGGCAAGCCCTAACCCAGTGCCATCAAATTGCTGTCGGCTGTGTAGTCGTTGGAACATTCCAAAAATTCGCGATTCATACTCGGGTTCAATGCCAATGCCGTTATCACACACATCAATCTCACAAAAATGGGGATTCTCCTCATTAGGCAACCATCGCGCCTGAATATAAACTTGAGGGGGTACATTCGGGCGATGAAACTTAAGAGCATTCCCTATTAAATTTTGAAAAAGCTGTCGAATTTGAGTTGGATCTGCTTCAATAACTGGTAATTGATCAGCAATGACAATATCAGCCTGGCTTTCTTCAATTTTGGTTTCCAAATCTTCCAAGGCTTCCTGCAACACAGTTCTTATTTTGATCGATTTGAAGGCATTTATTTGGGTCGTTACACGTGAAAAAGACAATAAACCCTCAATCAAGGTTTGCATACGGGCAGCGGCCGTTTCCATTCGAGTTAAGTAGGATTGTCCACGTTCATCCAATTGGTCTTTGAATCTCGTTTGTAATCTGTCACTAAAGGTTCGAATTTTACGCAAAGGTTCTTGCAAATCGTGAGAGGCAGCATAAGCAAAGGATTGTAACTCTCGGTTACTCCGTTCGAGTTCTTGCGTATGTTTTTGTAGTTCTTTATGCAGTTTGGCATTGTATAAAGCAAATGCCGCATTGGCCGCAAATAAAGAAAGTAACTCTACATCTTCTTGTGTAAAAAAGCTTCCTCTAGGGGAAGAGATATTGATAACACCTTGTTTTTGCTCCTGCCATTTAATCGGCGCACCAATAACAGAACTTTCCCCAAGAACATGATCCCAACCTGGCGCGCGACCATCCCATTCCGAATAATTTTCAATAATGATCGCTTCTCCCGTTACCCAAACATGGCCAGCAACACCTGCGTCATCCGCAATTCTTGCACCTGTGGGTAATCGTTGTTCGTCATTTGTAACAATAACCTCTAATTCTTGCGTTGCGGGAACGTGAATATAAATTCCTCCCAAGTCACCATCAACCAATTGAGCTGCTTTGGTCAAAATCATTTGCACAAGGGGATCGATATCTAGCTGAGAAACAAGCTCGAGTCCCATTTGACGGATTGTTTGTAATTGTTTGGTAGAACGTAATAAGGCTTCTTCATTTTGCTTACGCTCTGTAATATCTGTCGAGATACCGGCAACCGCATAAGGCTCTCCCGTTTGCTCAAAAAG
>JBNKHS010000066.1:0-13753 GCA_050290485.1 Promineifilaceae bacterium (SeqCode)
AACTTCTAAACGGCCGTTTGCTTCAATCACATAATCCGCACCACAAGGAATGTAAACCGAGTGTGGTTTTCCTGAGAATACGTTAGGGCGACCCCCAACATTGGCAAAGGAACGGCCGTTTCTGTCAAACCGCTCAATTTCCTCTTTTTCCACATAGCGAACCGCTACTTCTGAAAAGAATCTTGTGATTTTTAATTGTTTGGCTTCCAGCCTCTTTTGGATGGGAGCCAAACAATTTTTGTTATAGATGGCATGCAGTGGTTCAGGGAAATTTTGCCAACGCGGCACAATGACATCGGCTTCTTTTTTTAAGCTGATCATATATTGCAACAATTGGCGATTAAGCCACGGCATGTCACAGGCAACAACCAATGTGTGGAGAAAATTTGCGTTAGTTACGGCCGTATAAATTCCACCCAATGATCCGTGATCAGGATAAATATCGGCAAACATTGGCAAATTCAAATGTGCGTAATCTTTTGGTTTATTCGTAATTAAAATTAACTCATCACCAAGATCCGCTACTTTTTCGATAATCGTTTCGATCATTGGTCGCCCTTCAAACAGTACAAACGATTTATCGGTTCCCATACGAGAACTTTTGCCACCTGCTTGAATTGCAATTGTTATTTGTGTCATGAGCCAACTATTTTAACTAAAATCGTATAGACGTAACGGCCGTTTATAAGTGAACCACTTATGGCTCAATCACGTCTATACATCTTTACGTTTCTACTCAATAATCCCCAAATCAATCAACAAATCTTGTGTTCCTTCTAAATCGGTAAGATCCGTTAAAGAAATGTCCAAGGCCGTGGCTTCAAGTTCCGCGAGGGATGGACTAACATCACTATTTACGCCTTCAAGGAGAGGATATTCAAAGGTTTGTGACGCAAAATATTGTTGACCAGGTATAGAGAGCAAAAAGTTGATGAATCGTTGTGCGTTTTCACTATTTTCACCATTGGCCAAAATACCCGCACCAGAAACCATAAGCAAAGAACCAGGCCCGCCTGAAGGCAAAAAGTAGTTGCGCGCTGGGAAGCTTTCACCTTGTTCGCTCAGAAAACGATAAAGATAGTAATGATTTACAAAGCCAACATCAATTTCTCCATTGGCAACCCCTTCGACAATAGGTGTGTTTTTGGGATAAACGGTGGGGTTATTGGCCTGAATACCTTGTAACCATTCACGGGTTTGTTCTTCACCCCATATGGCGCGCAAGGCAGTAACCATGGCTTGGAATGAGGCATTGCTGGGAGCCCAACCAATACGGCCGTTCCAAGCAGGATCGGTGAAACCCATTAAATCTTGGGGGAGTTCAGTTGTCGGGTCTGAGAACACATTGGTATTGTATACAACTGTTCTCGCACGACCTGAAATACCTACCCAAGAGCTATCTTCAGCAGCAAAGCGCGCAGGAACTTTAGTCACAATTTCAGCCGGTAATTCAGCAAAAAGCCCTGCTGATTGAATAATTCCTAATCCGCCAGGGTCCTGTGCGTAGAATAAATCTGCCGGACTATTTTCACCTTCTTCTAACAAAACACCTGCTATCTCTGAGGTGCTACCATACCGTACTTCAACATCGATGCCTGAGGCTTCTGCAAATTGATCGATAATGGGTTGCACAAGGCTATCGCTACGACCTGAATAAATGACGAGCTTATTACTTCCTTCACTTGCTGTAGATTCACTAGATTCGGCTTCCGTTGTGTCTGCTTCTGAGGCTGGTTGGCAAGCAACCAAAGCAAATCCAAACAAAAGCAACACCAATAACATCTTCTTCATCATAGACTCCTTCAACACAGTTGGGCATGTCTACACAACTGAATTTTCATATTTTCAGACCGATTATGGGTATCCGTGAAATTTGAAACAAGGCTTGGGGTTAACTTGAAAGTTTACGTGCGGGTAATTAAAGTTTAACCGTGGATCATAAAGGCAAGTGCAATATGTAAAACATCATTTGTCTAGTTAACCTCAGCACGATAATAGAACGCAGATATTGCTGATTGTTCTGATTTACCTGATTTTTCTAATAAAGATCAGGTAAATCAGTTTATCTGCAAGCAAGCGCAGGTTGCAATCTGCGTTCTATTTTTAATCCTCGAATCCAGGTTAGTTATGCTTTATGTATTACACTTTTTCCAGTCCAATTATTTCGAAATCAAGCGGTGAATCTCAGAAACGGCCGTACTTGTTTGTGAATCTTCAACAACCACACTGATGCTACATTCCGAAGAACCCTGGGCAATAGCAATTACATTGACGCTTGCACGTCCAAGGGATGTAAATAAATCGCCAGCAATACCAGGTGTATAACGCATACCCGCACCCACCACGGTTACAATGGAAACGGGCTCTTGCGACCAAATGCGATCAATATCTTGACGGGTTAATTCTTCTGCAAATTCAGATTCTAAACTAGCAATAATTTCATCTGTCGTCTCATCAGGTGCAGCAAAGCAAATCGATTGTTCGGAGGATGCCTGACTGATAAGCAAAATGCTATGTCCACCTTTGGCGACAGCACCAAACGTACGCGCGGCAATCCCAGGAATCCCTAACGTCCCCTTCCCTTCAACGGTAATTAAACCCAAGTTCTTGATGGCCGTAACCGCTTTGATACCCCCACCATTATCCGCCGCATCAGGCACGATGACTGTGCCTGGATGTTCAGAATTGAATGTATTTTTAATGCGTAGCGGAATGTTGTTCTCCACACATGGACGCATTGTTTTGGGATGAATGACTTTTGCACCATAGAAAGCAAGCTCTGACACTTCCTTGTAGCTCAATGTAGGCAAACTTTTGGCACCCTTCACAATTCGAGGATCAGCAGTCATCACCCCATCGACATCGGTCCAAATCCATACTTCATCCGCTTGTAACGCTTCCCCTAAAATGGCACCGGTATAATCAGATCCGCCACGACCGAGCGTTGTGGTCACGCCTTCTCTTGTGGCACCTATAAAACCAGTTACAACGGGAATAATGCCTTGTTCTAATAACGGCCGTATTCGGGCAACAACTTTGGCATTTGTTTCCTCCAAATAAGGGGAGGCGTTCAAATAGTTATCATCAGTCACAATCAGTTCAGTGGCGTCGATGGCCTCGGCAGGATGCCCAATCTGATTGAGATACGCTGCCAATACACGCACACTCATTTGCTCACCCATACCACCAATCGCGTCCAAGGCACGTGGGCTGAGTTCGCCCAACACATTGACGGCTTGGCACAAATCGCTGTACCGTTCGATGAAACGGCCGTTTTCGGCTAAAATCCGTTCCCGTTCCGCTTCAGACTCTAACAACTCATCAATCGCGGCTTTATGAATATCGCGCATTAACTCGGCATTATTGCGGAACGTCTCCCCATCCCCAGAGACAGCAGTATTGGCTCCATCTAGCAACAAGTCGGTGACCTTAATTGGTTTAGATCCCATCCCAGAGGCGACGACCACGACTTGTCCCCATGCATTCTTCGATTGTTCAATTAAAACGGCCGTTTCACGAATTGCTTGTGCACTCCCGACCGAAGTTCCACCAAATTTCATTACTAAAGTCATCTCTTACTCCCAAGAATAGAGGTTGAAGGTTTGGGATTGGAGGCTGGAAAACATACCCTAATCCCTTACCGCTAGCCCCCAATTGTTATTAATGCTTGTTCTAAATCAGCAAGAATATCTGCTGTATCCTCAATACCAATGGCAAATCTGACCAAATTATCTTTAATTCCTATGGCTAATCTCTCCTCGCTAGAAAGCTCATAAAAAGACATATAAGCCGGTTGTTCGATCAAACTCTCGACACCGCCCAAACTGGGGGCAATGTAAGGAATTTGCATCGCATCAATAAAACGAGATGTTGTGTCAACCACATCTTCCCCAGCAATGGGGGCAATTTCAAAACTGACAACACCACCAAATCCACTCATTTGCTCAGCGGCAACATCATGGTCTGGGTGTGAGGACAGGCCAGGGTACCATACCCGTTCTACGGCTGGCTGTGCTTCTAAATATTCAGCAACGGCTTGGGTTGTGCTATTTTGTTGGGCAACACGCAACGCTAAGGTTTTCAAACCACGTTCAACCAACCACGCTGCGTGGGGGTCAGCGATGCCACCAAGCATCCCTTGGCTTTGGCGCAAAGCGTGCAATAAACCCGCATCACCAACAACGACACCAGCCATTACATCGTTGTGGCCACTCA
This sequence comes from Promineifilaceae bacterium (SeqCode), assembly GCA_050290485.1. Taxonomy (GTDB): domain Bacteria; phylum Chloroflexota; class Anaerolineae; order Promineifilales; family Promineifilaceae; genus JBNKHS01. The sequence continues at coordinate 4,216 of JBNKHS010000066.1, forward strand.
AATATTTCGTCCCACTGTGAATGACCAAATCAATGCCAAATTCTAGTGGGCGCTGGTTAATGGGGGTCGCAAAAGTTGAATCAATGATTGTTTTGACACGTTTATGCTTTTTGGCAATCGCTACAATTTTGTGTAAATCGGCAACTCTTAAATAAGGATTGGTCGGGCTTTCGCTAATGATGAGGCGTGTGTTAGGTTGTATCGCTGCGTCTAATGCCTCATAATCTCCCATGGGCACTTGAGTTGTTTCAATGCCCAATCGTGTGAGAAAGGTGTTACAGAACTGACGCGTTTTGCGGTAACAATCATCTGTCATGACCACATGTGTGCCCGTGGGCAAAATGGATAAAATAACATTGGTTACGGCCGTCATTCCGGTGGGGAACAAAATCGCGTCTCCAGCACCTTCTAAGGCAGCAATGCGTTTTTCCACTTGGCGCACGGTGGGATTTCCATAACGGCCGTATTCACCGCGATCAGGTAAACCGCCCCACATTTTGGCATCCATAAAGGCTTTGAGATCATCTGTATCTTTGAACGTATAAGTTGCTGTTTGTACAACAGGTGTTGTTAACGCATGATGCGCATTCCAACTGCGTTTATCAACGTCTCCATGAACTGCAGTTGTTGCTTGCCGCTTGCTATTCTTTTTCTTTTGCCCTGTGCCATTTGGCGATACGATCAACTCACTCATTAAAAAATCCTTCATCCAAAGATTAAATCTGCAAATAAAAACGCCTCTTCCCAAGTTAGAGAAGAGGCGTTTACTATGTTTAATCGGTATCGCCACATCTCATCTCTCAGAAAAATTAGCTTCTGCCGGAGTTAGCACCATTTCCATTTTGGCTATTGCCAAATTAGGCGGTTGCTGAGGTGTCATCGGGCCGGTCCCTCGACCTCTCTTGATAAGAAGTGTTTTATTATATTTTTTTGTATAAAATGCATTCCACAATAATTACGTTTGCATTTGGTAAGTATTGTGAATTAAGACTGGCAAAATAGTAACAAAAGAAAAGAGCGTTGTCAAAAAGTTTATAAACTAAACTAATAATCTAAAATCTATTCCTCATCCTGAAAATGTTTACCGACTTCTTGCAATAATTTCGCTAAATTATAAGGTTTCTGTAAAAATTCTACATTTTCGTTATCTGTCATTCGATTGACAATGTCGATATCGCTGTATCCTGAGGAAAGAATAACTTTTACATGTGGATTAATATTGAACAGTTCTTTTAATGTATCTTCACCGCTAAGGCCAGGCATAGAAAGATCTAGGAGAACAAGGTTGATGTTTGCTTGTTGTTTTTGGTAAAGTTGGATACCCATTGTGCCATTTACGGCCGTAATAACCTCAATGTCTTCCATGGCTAAAATATCTGTTACCGCATCCCGAACCCCTTCTTCATCATCAATAACCAATACACATTTCTTTGAATTTTGTAAATGCATATTCATTGCAAAATCATCCTTCACCTGTTGGTTTTTGGCTATCGGAAAAATCAGTTCAAATGTTGTGCCTATACCCTCCTCACTCATCACCCTTAAACTACCACGATGACCACGGACAATCCCAGAAACGGCCGCTAACCCTAAACCCCGTCCTGTAAATTTTGTTGTAAAAAAGGGATCAAAAATCTTTTTTAACGTCTCTGCATCTAATCCTATACCGTCATCATAAACAGATAAAGTGACAAACAATCCCTCCTGTATATTTTCATTATACGCACGCCACGCTAATATGTCATCGTCAGACAAGGCAATTGAGGTCGTAATAATTTTCACGTTACCCGTTTTCCCATCAATTGCTTCCGCAGCATTAATAATAAGATTCATCACTACCTGTTGCATTTGCCCAATGTCAGCTTCAATTTTGGGCAAATCAGGTGCTAAAGATAATTTAATGATTACATCTTTTGGCACAATAACTTCAAGTAAATCAGCATTATTTTGTATCACTTGATTCAGATCAACCTGCTCTAAGACAAATTGGCCACGACCTGAGTAAGCTAATAGCTGTCTGGTTAAGTTGCTGGCACTTTCTGCCGCTCTTGCTGCTTTTTGAATATGTGGTACCGCAGGTGAATCAGCCGACAATTTCTTTTCGGCAATGCTTGTTTGGGCCAGCATAGAAACAAGCAAGTTATTAAAATCATGGGCCACCCCCCCAGCCAAAATGCCTAAGCTTTCCATCTTCTGGGTATGGTACATTGCTTCTGCGTCTTTTTTGCGCTGCGTGATATCATGGATGGTGGTGACGGTATACAAAATACGGCCGTCTTCGGCGAAAACAGGATTAACAATATACTCAACATCAACTTGCCCTGCTGGTGTATCATAACTTAATTCTTGCGAGACCGATTCTCCCGTCAAATATATTTGTTCCCGCTGTTTATCTCCCATTTCCCCGACATCTTGAGGAATAGGTACATCATGCCACGTTTTGCCAATTAACTCATCTAAAGTCATATTCCATAAGCGTAAAATACCTAAGCTGGCATATAAAAAAACACCGTTTTCATCCTGAACAACAAACTCCTCCGGTGTCGTTTCAATAATGGCATCCAAAAAATGTTTTTGCGCCTCTAAATCTGCAGCTAATGCCTCCATCTTTTGTTCGGCCATCTTTCTTTCGGTAATATCAGAAATCACCCCTTCGAGAAAAAGCAACTGGTCAAACTCATCATATACACCAGAACCAAACTCTTCTACCCAACGCCACTCTTCATTACGATGTTTAATGCGATATATATGATGAAAAGCTCCCACCTTAGCCAAGGTGTCCGGATCTTCAATGATAATATCGTCAGCATCATCGGGATGATATAAATCGACAAAACTTATCTCATCATTTAAAAACATCTCTTTGGGATAACCTGTTAATGTCTCTACTTCGTTATTCAAATATAACATCGTAAATCGGGCATCATTCTGGCACAAAAAAATAACACCGGGGACGTTTTCGGCCAATATTCGAAAGCGTGATTCACTCTCCGTGACCGTTTGAAACAATCTTGCATTTTCTAAGGCAATGGATAGATGATTAGCCAGGGCTTGAACGGCCGTTACATCCGATTCAATCAAATCACGACTTGCTAAATACAAAATGCCAGCTGGTTTGCCTGCTTCATATAGTGGTGCAAAAATTGCTGGTATATTGGTGTATTGTTTGGAAACATCTACGAAAAATCGTTGTAGACGTTCTGGAAGTGCATTTTGGATAAAGGGTGTGTTATTGGACACATAAATAGCGGTTTGCGACCTGATTGCATCACGGCAGGGTAAAATATTCTCTAATGCAAATTGATGTTCTGCTAAAACACGTTCTATTAATTCTGGAGGGCGCTTAAATACAGAATAAAAACTTTGCGGCAGTACAACTGCACCAACAAACAAAGCCTCTTTTGTCTCGCTTAACCAATTAATACTCCCATACAAACCATGTTTAGTCAGTTCTGTGCTAAACGTTTCATAAACGGCCGTTTCAGAATGTACAGCCTGTTGCAAACGGGTAGATACCTCATTTAAAACTTGCCAATATTTAACCGTTCGTTGTTGCTCCAAAGGGCCACACTCCACTCATAATTTCAATCATTTTAGCACAAGGGATAATCTTTGTTGGGGTGAAATAAGCACCATACACAACTAAATACCTGCTATGAATTTAGGGGTGTCATTTAGATCAACAGCTGCTCTAAAAATTGTGAATGAGCGAATGAGAAATTGAACATGATAATATTCTATTTCATAAGACATTTATGCATTCGCATTGTATAATTCCGCCCCTATGAGTTTTGAATTTAAGTTTGATGTGACCGAAAAAGATAAAAGTAGTGTAGCTAGAAACGGCCGTTTTCACACCCCACACGGTATTCTCGAAACCCCTGTCTTTGCCCCTGTAGGTACCTTGGCTACTGTCAAAGCCGTAAAACCTGATGATTTAGAAAAAATGGGCGCCACTCTCGTTTTAAGCAATACCTATCATCTTTATTTACGGCCAGGCGATGAACTCGTTCGCGATTTAGGGGGCTTGCACAACTTTATGCAATGGGATGGTCCTATTTTGACCGATAGCGGTGGATTTCAAGTTTTTAGTCTCAGTCAAACTCGAAAAATTGACGATGATGGGGTCACCTTTAAATCCCACCTCGATGGCTCCAAGCATCGGTTTACGCCCGAAAAAAGCATACAAATCCAAGAAAATTTAGGCGCAGACATTATCATGGCGTTTGACGAATGCCCGCCACCAAATGATTACGATTATGTCAAGAAATCGCTGGCCCGTACTCATCCCTGGCTTGAGCGTTGTCTTCATGCCAAAACACGAGAAGATCAAGCCCTTTTTGGTATTGTGCAAGGAGGCATCTTCCCCGATTTACGTGCAGAAAGCGCCCAATTTGTCACCTCTCTAGACTTGCCTGGCTATGCAATTGGGGGCTTGGCTGTAGGGGAAACAAAAGCAGAAATGTACAAAACACTCGACTACATCGATGACATCCTCCCCCAAAACAAACCACGCTACCTGATGGGCGTCGGTGAACCAGAAGATTTGGTCAATGCCGTATTAAGAGGTGTCGATATCTTTGATTGCGTGGCCCCTACACGTCTCGCACGCCATGGCACAGCTTACATCAAAGGAGGCAGGCTCAACTTACGCAATCTCATCCACGAAAAAGATCCCAATCCCATCGATCCCAATTGCGGTTGCTATACGTGTACCCACTTTTCTCGTGCTTATTTACGCCATTTAGTCAAAGCCAAAGAGATTTTGGCTCATATCCTACTTTCCACCCACAATATTCATTTTTTAATCAATCTTATACAGCAAATGCGAGAGGCTATCCGTAAGGGAGAACTGCAACAATTCGCCACTGAGTTCTTGCAGCATTATCCACCCGCTTAACAACTAGAGAATTGTTGTTTGCAATTCTTTACCAATTGATAGGTTTTTATGACTATTCTTGAAGCGATAATTTTAGGATTTATTCAAGGCGCAACAGAGTTTTTACCAATTTCAAGCTCTGGCCATCTAGTTTTGCTACCAGAAATTTTTGGCTTGGACAGTGCCGATCTAACGATGGTTGGTGTTGTCCATTTAGGTTCCTTGGTAGCTGTCTTTATTTATTTTTGGAAAGATATTTGGGCAATTACAACGGCCGTTTTGCAGAGCATTGCGCAACGTAACTTAATGGGTACAACCGAATCACGACTGGGCTGGCTGATCGCCATCGGTACTATCCCTGCGGTTACTTTGGGGCTTTTGTTTGAAAATTTCTTTGAAGCCATCTTCGGTTCGCCAACAACCGCCGCCTTCTTTTTACTCATTACTGCCGTTCTGTTAGTCGCTGGGGAAAAAATGCTCTCAGGTAATAAAGACATCTCAAAAATGAACTGGAGCGATGCTGTCATTATTGGGCTTTTCCAATCTTTTGCTCTCTTTCCTGGCATCTCGCGTAGTGGCTCAACCATTGTTGGCGGATTAATTCGTGGACTGGATCGCCCTACAGCAACCCGCTTCAGTTTTCTGCTCGGCATCCCCGTCATCCTCGGTGCTGGATTACTCTCCATTGTTGAAATTGTCATGCAACCAGAAGCCACACAAGCTCCTACAATCTATGTTGCCGCATTTTTGTCGGCAGCTGTTACAGGTTATATTTGCATTTATTTCCTTTTACGCTGGGTACGCAATCACAGTTTATACATCTTTGCAATTTATTGTGCATTGCTTGGCAGCGGCTATTTACTCTATACATTTCTAAATTAGGTTTTTCCCATGTTTACACACGCAATCACCCGCAAACCTGGCTCTAATTTTGCCAATGGCATCACAACATCTGATTTAGGCACACCTTCATTCTTAACAATGCAGCAACAACATCAAGCCTATATCAATACGATTCAATCTTTAGGCATTGAGGTGATTGAATTGGAAGCGTTGCCAAACTTCCCAGATGCTTATTTTGTCGAGGATGTGGCCGTCGTTACCCCTTATGTGGCTATTATTACCAACCCCGGCGCACCTGCACGCAATGGTGAACAGAATGAGATCGAAGCACCTCTCGCACAATATCGTCCACTTGAATTTATTACATCTCCGGGAACGGTGGATGGGGGCGATATTTTGATGGTTGAAAATCATTTCTTCATCGGATTGTCGCAACGAACCAATGTGGAAGGGTCCAAGCAGTTGGGGAAAATCTTAGCAAAGTACGGGCACGCATTTACGGCCGTATCTGTTGCTGATGGGCTCCATCTAAAATCAAGCGTCAACTATGTGGGCCAGAACACCCTGCTCCTCACTCAAGAATTTGCCACTCGTCCTGAATTTGCAAATTATGACCAGATCATTTTAGATGAAGATGAAACTTACGCAGGGAATACGCTCTTTATCAATAACACATTACTTACGCCTAAAGGATTCCCTAAAACCAAAGCAAAATTAGAGTCGTTGGGATTCCCCATCATTGAATTAGATGTAAGCGAATGTCAAAAAATGGACGGCGGGCTCACGTGCATGTCGCTGCGGTTTTAGTCTATAAATTGGGCACGCTCTGCCCACCATTGCTTCAATTTACGCATCCCTTCCCCGTTAAGTTTATGCCCTGTATCGTACTCACGATACTCTAAATATGCGCCCATTGCCCGCACCGCTTTACCGCATTCACGAGCCATCTCTACAGGAATACGCTCATCCCTCGTCCCAACAGCCATAAAAACAGGAACATCTTCTAGCAAAACATTGTCAATGGCATCTTCTACCTGCAAGGGCATAAAGCCAACTAAACTAGCAATCCCTTTGATCCATCCTGGCCGAGAAACGGCCGTTGCAAATGCAGTTGCCGCCCCCTGACTAAATCCCATCAAATAAAGTCGATCCAAATCTGCATCATATAATTCCGGTAACGCGTTTATAAATGTTGTCAGCCGTTCAACTGCATCGTCAAACTTTGACAGTGGCGGCCACTCCCCCTGCGCACGCGGATGCCAACTGTAGCTATTGGGAGCATCTTGTACGATCGCTCGCGGCGCAACCAACAACCAATTTTTGGGTAACGTCTGCTTAAAAATCCACATCACATCTTCATTGCCCAGATGCCCGTGAATCAATACGGCCGTCGCAAACGGCCCATCAACAGACGCGGGTTGCAGCACACGATGTACCAGTCCTGCTTTTTCATATTCAATTCCATTTTCAACAAGGGGGGGTAAATTATTCATCATCAAACCACTTTCAATCAATAGGCAAAAAAAAGGAGGTGGTAAACAAACGGGCGTTTGTTTGACCACCTCTGGGGGGGGAGCCAATAAGAGTATATCACCCTTTAGTACTATAGTCAACAGGTTTTACAACCAATTTTGCAAATTCAAAAAATCAATTTTTTTCAGGGTTTTTGGAAGAACGGCCGTAATCAAAGTATACTTCCACACGGAGAAAGCTATGAGATTATTCGCCATCCTCAAACTAAAATGCGCACATTGTCTGGAAGGGCCTGTATTTCGCAAACCCTTTAAAATGCACCGCGACTGCCCCCACTGCGGCATCCACTTTGAACGAGAAGAAGGGTACTTTATGATGTCCGTCTTCGTCGGCTATGTGATGAGTTTCTTCATCGCCGTGCCCGTTCTCATCCTCATGTACCTGACCATGAATCCTACCATCTGGGAATACGTGTTTGGCGCGCTCCTTGCTCTGGTGCTGTTCTCCCCACTCGTCTTCCACTACGCCCGCGTTATCTGGATGCACATTGATGAATTGCTAGACCCTCGTCGCCCCGATGAGTTAGAAAAAGCGGCAGCTCGTCGGCAGTCTAACTAATGTTTGATGGCGCCAAACGCGGCAAACAAACTGTTCTTGTGCAAAATTTCTACGTCCCGGAAACCCACTTCTTGCAACAAATTAATCTGCCACAACACCGGTCGCGGCGAATCTTCCTGGGCTATGTAAGCAAACACCGTATCGCGATACGCTTTATCCTTAAAGTTTGTTAAGTATTCGCCATAACGCTGCCACATCACGCTTTCCACCGCTTCCGTTGAATGGATGATCAAATCAGAAATCCAAATGGAGCCACCCGGCCTCAAGGCACGGTGAAATTTGGCAAAGACATTACGCCACTCCTCTTCCTCGCGCAAATGGTGCAAAACGGCCGCAGCCATGATGATGTCAAACTGCGCGTCCCCCAATTCAATTTCGCGAATATCACCTTGAACGGCCGTAATCGTCCCCGTCGTCTCAGCAGCAATCCGCTCCGTTGCCTTATCCAGCATCGGTTGACTCAAATCAATAATCGTCGTGTTCAGATTAGGCAGCTTTTGCAGCAACTTGAGTGTGTAATTGCCTGCGCCGCAGCCTACATCCAGACAAGCAGTCGCGTGTGGATTCGTACCGGCGGCAACGGCCATCATTAAATCCAGCACCAACGGGGCATCAATCGTTGCCGATTGCCCCGTCTGCAAATTGGCAAAGCGTGCCACGTCATTGTCAAAACGCTCCCGAATCTGCGCCACTGTGGATTTATGCTCAAACGACGTTGTACTCATGAATCAATCTTCCTTCTTCAAATCTGGCTAAATCCAACATACTTATGTCAATCGTTTTCGCTTCCCCGTCTAATATAAGCTCTGTCATTAACTTTCCTGCAACCGGCCCGTGCATAAAGCCATGCCCGGAGAAACCAGCCACAACCCAAAAGCCGGATACGGCCGTTTTACCAAAAATCGGATGCGCGTCTGGCGTCACCTCATACAAACCTGCCCAGCCGCTTTGCCGTCCCGCGTTACCCAAAATCGGCATCCGTTCAATCGCCGACTCCAACGCCGTCCACTCCCATTCTTCGTCTACCCGCTGATCAAAGCCCGGCTGCTCATCCAGATTAGAACGCCCCGTCAAGATCCCTTTTCCTTCCGGATGAAAGTAAAGTGACTGCGCAAAATCAATCACAAAGGGAAAATCGGGTGGCAGCTCTGGAATCGGTGTGGTCGTAATCATTTGTCTACGAATTGGCGTGATCGGCAAATGCACCCCGGCCATCTCGCCAATTAGTCCTGCCCACGGCCCGGCGGCGTTAACCACCGCACCGCACTGGATGCTACCTTGATTGGTGGATACGGCCGTAACCCGTCCCCCCATCACTTCCACATCCAGAACTTCCACATCCGTCAACGCTGCTGCACCGAACTCCCGCGCCCGGCGGATATAGCCCATCACAATCCCGTTTGGATCCGCTAACCCATCCAAAGGATGAAACGTCCCGGCCAGCGCATCAGGAAAATGCATCACCGGCAAACGCTGCCGCACTTCATCACCCGTCAACCATTCTGTCTGCACACCCAAGCGGTGCTGCATTGCCACATTGTATTCAAACCTGGCAACATCCGCTTCCGTCGTCAACACAAACAAATAGCCAATGGGCCGGTAATCCGCTGGCTGACCAATTTCTTCCTCAAAACGAGCAATCATCGGCAAACTGGCCTGCGACAGACGCACATTGACTTCGGTGCCGAACTGGTAGCGCACCCCGCCCGCACAGCGCCCCGTCGC
>JBNKHS010000067.1:0-13652 GCA_050290485.1 Promineifilaceae bacterium (SeqCode)
AAACAGGCACAGGTTTAGGTTTGTCTGTCAGCTATAGCTTGATTGAGGCAATGAACGGGCAAATTTTGGCTGATAGTAAAATAAATGTGGGGACAACATTTAACGTATTGCTGCCAATCTAGTCATTTCACTTTTCGAGTAAATTAGGTAAATGCCGTATTGCACATGATCTTATTCTCTTGGTATTGTGATGGTGTTGAATAATGGTTTATGTATGTTACAATGCGATCGTGAAGTTTTTAACCCAAATTCTACACATAACAATACAAAAGTTTGAAGAGGAAGAGTCCCTGATCTCTACCTTTTGAATTCACAACAAGACGCCATTAAACTACATTTTCAGGAGAATTTGTGATCACATCTAATATCTTAGTTGTTGACGATGAATTTGGTATTCGTTTCTTTTTGGAAGAGTTATTGACGATTGACGGACACACAGTTACGGCCGTTGACAGTGGTGAAAAAGCTTTATTGGAGATCGAAAAAACGGAATTTGATTTAGCTTTGCTTGATTTGCAATTGTCTGGGATAGGGGGACTTGATGTGCTGTCGATATTACGGCAAAGATGCCCAGACACAGTTGTCATTATGTTAACTGCCCATGCTTCTTTGGAAACGGCCGTTGAGGCATTACGCCAAGGAGCCCACGATTATCTGTTTAAACCCTGCAAAACGATGGAAATCCGTGAAAGTATTCGTCAGGGTTTGGCAAAACGTAGAGACACCTTGCAACAACGGTTGTTTATTGAGGAATTAAGACAAAACCTAGATACACAAACGTCCCAAACAATAACAGACACTTTACGCAATATCTCCTCGGCAAATTCTCAAGCAAATAATAATAAAGAAGACGATCGTTTTCTCAAACGTCATGGCTTAGTCATCGATTTTATGCGCCATGTCATGATTTTAAACGGTGAGCTATTAGAGCTCAGTCCAACCGAATTTGCATTGGTCGCCTATTTAGCAAATGAATCGCCTCGTGTCGTTTCATCACAAGAATTGCTGCGAGAAATTCATGGGCAGAATAATGAAACAGAGGAGGCAAACGAAATTGTTCGTTATCATATTTACCATATTCGCCGCAAGATAAAAGTATTGGCTCCAGATATAAATTTAATTCGCACTGTACGTGGTGTTGGCTATACACTAGACAGCCATGAAGAACCTCTTTCAAATTTACCCTAAATAGATCTGACTTTAGTCGTTATTATTACGGCCGTTTCTCACTATCAATTCACCCCAAATTTTGACAAAATAAAAGTGAGTTAATAGATCAATCTTCACCAGATGGTAATGGAGGTTGCTATGAACAAGAAAAATAGCTCACCACAATGGCAAGCATCATTTATCCTTTTGTTATTAGGTTTGATGAGTTTAGGAACGGCCGTTATGATGAATCTCCCTCAAGATAACAACGCCCTCGCCCTTCTTTGTGTGGGCTTAATCCTGATTATGATGGCCGTAGGACAATATTGGCACGATCCAATCAACCATAAAAATGGTCAATAAAGTATTGGTCATTGGGATAAATATAACCCGATGACCAATTCCTCTTTTCTACCATGAATGTTCTACGCCTGCATAAGTGTAAAATTTATTTGTATCTTGTGGTGTTAAATTACGAATAACTTCAATAATTCCACGAGCAGAATCGGGGATAGTAACGGCTGCGCTTTTGCCACCCATGTCCGTTTGCACCCACCCGGGTGCAAAGTAATAACCACAATACGACTCAATTCATGAGATAATTTCCGCGTTAACATATTTAAGGCTGCTTTGCTGGCATTGTAACTGTAATCTCCCCAGTTCATCGTCTGCATCTTTTCTAACGAGCCTAATTGAGACGAAACATTCACAAGTTTAGGTTCATTTCCTCGTTGTAACAAATCCACAAATTGTGAAATGATGCGCATGGGACCAATCACATTCACTTGAAATGTCTTTTCCATCTCTCTAGGATCAAAATTAGCGACCGTTTCATTGGGAACGAGAATACCAGCGTTGTTAATAATGATGTCGAGATGATCTGTTTGTGCAGAAACGGCCGTTTTTGCTGCCGCAACCGACATATCATTCGTTACATCTAACGCGATAACTGTAACACGATCCGCATGCGTGCTCGCTAAATCTTGCAACTGCATAGCGCTTTCTGGATTGCGACATCCGGCAAATACAAATTCACCTGCTTCTACAAGTTGCTTTGTTAATTCCAAACCAATGCCACGATTTGCACCAGTAATCAAAATGTTCTTCATTTATACTCTCCAAATATACGAATCAATAGGTATATAAGGATAATATCCACTGGTCACATTAGGCAAATTTAAAAATAAAAATACCTACCTGCCATTAACAAAAATGACAGGTAGGTAATGCTCAGGTCAGGCTTCCTTCAAGAAGCTGATTTTTCTAGTTTGATGTAATTCTCACATCATCAACACCGGCTTCAACTAAGCTACCGCCACCACTGTCCGATGCTTCGATGAGAATATAAACAGTTTGCCCAGCAAAACTGTTCAAGCTGCTTGTATGTGTAGCCCAAGCAGCACCATCGATATCGGCAGCTCCCAATTCTTGAAGAACAACGGAAGATGTGTTACCAACAACAGTGACACGGAAGAAATCAGAACTGTCGCTGTTGCTGTAGTGTGACAAATAGTAGTCGAATGACAAGGTCAAGTTACCACTACTTGGCAAGGCAATGTTCGGCGAACGAACAGAGGTTGTACCTCCATCAATATCGTTAGAACCGACACCGCTACCGGCAGCGCCAGCCGTGACTAAATCGAAACTACCGCTTGTGGTTGTACCTAATTGGTAAGTTGTTCCACTGTAGGTGGTTTGATCTGGATTAGCACGTTCCCATAGTCCTGTCGAGGCACTATCCGTTCCGTTTGGATTGACTGTCCAACCTTGATTTGTTTCAAAATCATCAAAGAAGACATCTCCACTCGGCGGTGGTGTGCTTGTGGGCGTATTTGTTGGGGGAACTGATGTGCTTGTCGCAGTTGGAGGAATAGATGTACTTGTTGGTGTGGGCACAACGCCAACGGTACAAATCTCGACACTCCATCCGTTTAATGTACCAGCATCACCTGAGGTATATGCATCATTCACGGTTAAGACCCAAGTTCCGTTGCCACTTTCACCATCAAAGGCGCTTAATGGGTTGTTGGGGCTGTGTGTACCGCTAATGGCCGGTGGGCTGCCTGCACATTGACTTTCTACGGCCGTTCCTGCTTCATCATCTAAGGTGACATCAATATTATCTGTGCTACAACCCCATGTTGAGGCAGGTACACCAGGACGGTCAATAATCGTTACGGCCGTTCCCGAATCTTGATGTGTCAGTGTAAAGGACAAGTCTCCTGGCCATGCGTGGGGCATATCCACAGAAACATTGACATCATTGATCGTGCCACTACCACCAATGTTCAAATTAGAGCTGATAGAAGATGTGCCATTGGGAAGGCTAATCGGCACATTCGTGCTGTTGTAGGTTGTACAGCTGCCTGGTACCGGTGTGTTGGTTGGTGACGAAGTTGGCGTAATTGTTGGTGGAATTGATGTATTCGTCGGCGTTGGCGTTGGACCGGTACATGCAGATGGAATATCAAATGCTTGCGTACCATCGCTACGGCTGCCGCTGCTGCCTTGGCTAGCGCTCACACCTAAACCACGTTTAGCAAATGCTTGCCAAATGATACATTGATTGGCACCACCATTGTTGTTTTGGTCTGCCAATAAAATTGCATCGCGAGCATCCACGAAACCAGGGCTACAGGGCTGTAATTTCAAACCATCGATCACCAATTGCAAGGCAACATTGTTACCACCTGTGCCGTTGTAAATGTCAGGGTCAAAACCATGCACATCAATAAGCGCCCATGTCATTTCCCAGACCATTGCCGTCCATGTTGACCCTACACCATGAGGCACAGCTGCCGTTTTGATCTCATTGTAGGTACGTGGGTCAATAGACATGCTGGTGCTATAAGGATAATCACGAATCCCGTCACCGGTCGCTGGTTGATTCAAGGCATAAGTTCCTACACCTCGTTTATCTGTTCCCGAATCACCCGATTCAATCGTCATGATTACTGAGAAGAAATCACTCCACCCTTCACCAGCTTGCTCTGTGTTGTTCAAACAACTGCTTGTACTTGGGCCACCCGTTAAACGAGTAGAAATACCATGTCCATATTCGTGGATGATAATACCATTGTCTAAATCACCATCCCGATCTGGATTTGGTGCTGTCCACAAATACATTTGCATACGAGGATTGCCACCATCTGTTGGTGTAGAGAAGTTAGCGTTATTTGTACCGCTCCCATCTTGCGCTTCTGCATTGACAGAGTCACTGCCAGAACCACCTTTTCCATAGTTGTTTTCTTGGAAGTTACCACTTGCTTCATTAAAGCCATATTGGTACATCACATCATGGATAATGTTATTCCAGTAGAAGAGGTTGGTAATCGCAGCGGATTCGTAATTATCGGGATGTTGTGAGAAATTGATAGGATAATCAAAATCAAGTCCGGAACCAGCATTTGGCTGGAATCCACTGTTATTGCCATCTTCATATGCATTGACATTGTTGCCACGCGTGGTGGTAAATTCTGGGCCGGCGGAACCGTTTGTATCATGCCAACCATAAGGAGAAGCAACACTGTTTGCTGGTTGAGAAACAATACTTCTGGTGCCATGATTAGGGCTTTCTACAGGCAATGGGAAAACATTATAGGAAGATCCATCTGTTGTTTGGAAAGGGACACTTAGTTCAGGCGCAGCAGCTTTTTCTTCCAACACGGCCGTTTCGCCTGCATGTTCAGGTACACCAAAGTTATCATGAATCACATTGTTGTGTTGATCCAAAATCTCACCTGTAAGTGCGTCAACGCGTGTACTCCACCAATTTTCATCGCTTAGCTCATAAACTTCAGTCTCCCATGCTAAACGAACAGATCCATCTTCCATCGGTTGATAGACCAAGGAAACAGGGATTGGATTTTGCGAAATGCCTGCACCACTGAACAATGCGCTTTGAGCCACATCATCGGCAGCAGCACTTTGCATCTCCACAGCTTGTTTGGCCATATTCAAGCCCAAATCCTGCGCTGTAAACCCAATCGCGTCTGAAGCTGTGATTTTTGGTGTGGTTGCATTAACCTTGTTGGCTAATTGCCCCACAAACCGATTTCCCACATTGATTACTTCTCCGTTCGCAGAGATATTAATATTTATAATGGCGTTATGCACTTTGATGCCATTGTAGTTTTGCTGCAGGTAAATATGTGTAGTCTGGTTATGCTCAGACACATATTTATCTAAGACCTTATACCCAGCCAAATCAGTTGAAACAAGCCCTAAACTGGCAACATTGCCATGAATATAATTCATCGCAATCGCACTTGGTTCACCTTGACTTTCACCTGTTAAAAAGCCAACAGGATTGTCAATTTGAGCTTGTGCTCCTACAGTTTGATCACCCTTGCTACCTAAACTAAAAAACGTGATTAATAGCAAGATAACGATCAAACTGCTAAATCGAATAAAAAGATGTTTACTTTTGTTCACTTTACTTCCTCCACTTAAAAGGGTGCAAACCTTGTAAAACGA
Organism: Promineifilaceae bacterium (SeqCode); assembly: GCA_050290485.1. Classification (GTDB taxonomy): domain Bacteria; phylum Chloroflexota; class Anaerolineae; order Promineifilales; family Promineifilaceae; genus JBNKHS01. The sequence continues at coordinate 5,626 of JBNKHS010000067.1, forward strand.
TCATGGTCAACTTGATCTAAGGTTTATTGAGCAGAGAACAAGTTGGGATTTTTTGGATAAATTGTTCTCTACTACAAAATTTTCGACTTGTACTAAGTAGCCATTGGGAATTAACTCAGTGGTTCTTGAATCGCACGGCTACTGAAATGTTTCAGTTAATATGTTTATTCCTCTCTGCCTCCTCTGTTGTAAGTCACAAAGTTTGAAATCTGTTTTGTGATCTACCTATCAGAAAGCATCCAACAAAAGAAATCGACTGTCGTTTGCTCTCTACTTGGCCAATAAGGAAACGGCCGTAGCCATCTCCCAGAAAAACAAAAGCGTCGGGCGAATCTGATTCAAGGTAGCATTAGACAGCCGGAACAAAACAAGTGAAATCTTAACTTGTCTTACACGGTAAACTACAAGGAATTTTGTCTTTAAAACAAGCACCTTATTAGCTATCTAAGTTACCTATACAAATCTTCTAACAATGGAATCCAGCTAATTCAAAAGAATTAACAATTTGAAGATGGCCCTGCCTGCATCTGCATGCAAACAAATGCAGACAGGGCACACTAAATCAGTGACTACTCACCCTAATAAGCATTAATTGGATGTGATTCTCACATCATCAACACCGGCTTCTACCAAGCTCCCACCGCCACCATCGGCAGCTTCGATGAGAATGTACACAGTTTGCCCAGCAAAACCATTGAGATTACTGGTGTGGGTTGCCCATGAAGCACCATCAATATCGGCAGCACCCAATTCTTGGAGGACAACAGATGAGGTATTCCCAACAACAGTTACCCGTAAGAAGTCAGAACTATCGCTATTGCTGTAATGAGCCAAATAGTAATCGAATGACAATGTCAGATTCCCACTGCTTGGCAAAACAATGTTTGGTGAACGAACTGATGTTGTTCCACCGTCAATATCGTAGGAACCCACACTACTGCCTGCTAAACCTCCAGTGACTAAATCAAAACTACCACTTGAAGTCGTTCCTTGTTGGTAGGTTGCGCCACTATAAGTCGTTTGTTCTGGATTCGCACGTTCCCGGAGATCTGTGGTTGCACTGTCAGTGCCGTTTGGATTGACTGTCCAACCTTGATCACTTTCAAAATCATCAAAGAAGACGTCTCCACCAGGTGGGGGTGTTGGTGTATTTGTTGGGGGCACGGAAGTACTTGTTGCCGTTGGTGGTACAGATGTATTCGTTGCCGTTGGCGGTACAGATGTGTTTGTGGGTGTAGGTACAACCCCAACTGTACAAATTTCAACGCTCCAACCATTCAAAGAGCCAGCATCACCAGAGGTGTAAGCATCATTTACAGTTAAGACCCAAGTCCCGTTACCACTTTCGCCATCGAAAGCACTCAAAGCGTTGTTGGGGCTCAAGGTACCACTGATAGCTGGTGGACTGCCAGCACATGTACTTTCAACGGCCGTTCCTGCTTCGTCATCCAGCGTAGCGTTGATATTATCAGTGCTACAACCCCATGTTGATGCAGGTACACCAGGACGATCAATGATTGTTACGGCCGTTCCTGTGTCCTGGTGCGTCAATGTGAAGGACAAGTCACCTGGCCATGCGTGTGGCATATTCACAGACACATTCACATCATCAATCGTACCACTACCACCTACACTCAAATTCGAACTGATAGACGCTGTTCCGTTAGGCATGTTCACCGGCACATTGGTGCTGTTATAAGTCACACAGCTGCCCGGTTCTGGCGTATCAGTTGGCGGTGAGGTTGGCGTAATGGTTGCTGGTGGTGAAGTTGGGGTTGGGGTTGGGGGCGGACCTAAATTCGGTTGCAATACATACAACCCTTGCTCAATACCACTCACAATAACCACACCACTATCAAAGTACGGGTAGTTGCTCCATGCCCCATTAAATTGATTGGAGTTGCTTGATGGGTAAATATCAAAGTAAGCAACTTCCGACAAATTACCAGAGCTTACATTTGATAAACTCAAAATACGCAAACCAGCCCGATAATTGGCCTCATAAGTGTAATTGCCCTTAACATATTGATTGTGATCAACAGCTGCATTGGGCGACGAATAAACACCAATCACGGTTGGGTTGTCTAAATCTTGAACATCCCAAACATAGGTGCGTGTATTGTGTGAGTTACGTTGTTCATCCAACTCGTCATCTAGCAAGAAGTAACGTTGATCTTCTGTCAACCACCCTTGATGTGTATACTCTGAGCCAGAATACCCTATACGTGACAACTGAATTGGATTACTCTTTGTGGAAACATCAACAATTGTTAATGTATCTTCATTAGAGTTAAAGCAAACTTCTTTGCCTTGGTGCTGTGCGTCTGGGCCATTATAAACCACACATTGTGCGTCATGTGTGTACCCATCAGAGCTGTAACAACCAGCAAACGTAGGATTCGCTGGATTCTGGATATTGATCATATGCAAACCGCCAGAACATCTGTTAGAGCCTGAACTTGTACCTACAGCATAGGCAAACCCCGTGTCTTCATTAATCACAATGTTATGCACACTACCGACGTTACCGTAATGCGCCGTATTGGAAAAAGTAACTGGTGGGGAAGTTACATTTCGCAGTTGTGTTAAATCAAAAACTTGTACCCCATGATTCCCATTATTATCCGCCACAATATAGGCATGGTTTTGATATGTTTTAACGTCACGCCAGGTTGATGTCCCTGTATGTGATGGCAGGTTCCCTAAGTACACTGGATTCACGGGATCACTAATATCGACAAATGAGGTTCCATTTGTACGCCCCATGATGGCATACTCTTTACCCGTTTGCGAATCAGTCCATCCCCAAATGTCGTTCCCGTTACCACCACCCATACTTGACAATGGGGTAAAAGAAAGTAAATCAACATTATTACATGGGTATGAGCCAGCCGTACCACCAGAACAAGTTGTTACGGCATTAATGGCTGCCAAATTCATTGGTGCCTGATAATCTTCAATTTGCAAGCTGTTGTCATGCTTATGCTCTGCTGCTGCGGCTTTACAAGCAGAGCGCCCCTTACCATCGTCAGGGACGTTTTCACATTCGTCAGGGAGTGCGCCTGAAAATGCACCAACTGATGGTCGTGTTAGCACTAGAACAGCTAACTGTATTGCAAATATTGCAAACAAAACGGGTAAATAGCGGGTAAAACTTTTCCTTTTCATATTTCCTCCAAATATGGGACAGGCCAATCATTCTGATTGGCCTGTCAAATTAATTAAGGGCTACAAATTTCGATACTCCAGTTCGTAAGTGAACCTGCATCTGATGAGGTGTAGTGGTCCGTGATCGCAAGTGTCCACGTACCACTTCCATTTTCACCATCGAATGATGAAAGTGGATTATTCGGGCTAAAGGTGCCGTTAATTGCAGGCGGCCCTGCATCACAAACTCCTTCTACAGCCGTTCCTGCTTCATCATCTAAAGTGGTCAATATATCATTCTCAGAACAACCATATGTGCTTGCGGGCACACCGGGGCGATCTAAGATAGTTACGGCCGTTCCTGTGTCATTGTGCGTCAAAACCATACTGACATCACCAACCCACTCATGCGCCATCTCAATAGAAACATTCACATCATCAATTGTGGCTGCACTGCCCACATTTAATGTTGAATTGATTGTTGTCGTCCCGTTTGGCAAAGAAACAGGTACATTTGTGCTGTTGTAAACAACGCAAGATCCAGGATCAGGTGTTGCTGTTGGTGTTGGCGTCAAAGTCGGTGGCTGTGTCGCTGTTGGGGTCGCTGTTGGGCCGCCGCCGCTACCCTCAATGAGGACATCATCAATTGCCGCTTCAACCAAACTACCCGAGCCTGCATCAGCAGCTTCAATAAGCAGGTAAATCGTTTGACCAGCAAAGCTGTTCAAGCTAGCACTCGTTGTTGCCCATGCGCCATTGACAACGGTACCATCACCTAACTCTTCAAATACAACAGATGTCGTATTACCAACTACAGAAACCCGTAAGAAGTCGTCAACAGTTGCATTGCTCAGATGCGCAAGATAGTAAGAGAAAGACAAAGTGATGTCGCCACTGCTTGGCAAGATAATGTTCGGTGAGCGCATTGAGGTAACGCCACCGTCAATGTCATAGGTACCTGCACTGGTCCCGGCTAATGCACCCGTCACCAAATCAAAGTTGCCACTCACAGTAGTCCCTAATTGCAAGGCTCCACTGGAATTTGTATCCTCAGGATTACCACGTTCCCACTGACCAGTTGTCGCTGTATCCGTGCCATTGGGGTTCACGGCCCATCCTTGATCGCTTTCAAAATCATCAAAGAAGATTTCGTTCCCTGGTTCTGGTGTATTGGTAGGTGTTGGTGTCATCGTTGGCGTGTTTGTCGGCGTTGGCGTCGCTGTATTTGTCGGGGTCGGTGTCACAGTTGGCGTGTTTGTCGGCGTTGGTGTTGGGCCACCATTGACAACTTCAACGCGTACATCATCTAAAGCTGCCTCGACAATACTCCCACCAGCGGCGTCTGCGGCTTGCACCAAAAGATGGACGGTTTGACCAGCATAGCCATTCAGATTAACGCTGAATGTTTCCCAAACACCATCATCATTGTTAGCTGCACCCAATTCTTCAAAGACCATTGAGGAACTACTGCCAACAACATTGACGCGTAAATAATCATCAGCGGAGGCATTTGTTGTGTGCGCCATGTAATATGAGAAGGATAAGGTAATGTCACCTGTTGACGGCAAAACAATATTGGGAGAACGCACCGAAGTTTCGCCACCATCAATATCATTTGTACCCACGCTGCTGCCAGCTGCCCCTGCAGTCACAAGGTCATAGCTACCACTAACTGTGTCACCTAGCTGCTTTGGTCCACCAGAGTTTGTGCCTTCTGGATTAGCACGTTCCCATTGCCCCGTAGTTGCGGAATCGGTGCCATTGGGATTCGTTGTCCACCCTTTGTCTGTTTCAAAATCATCAAAGAAAACAGTAACCGGTAACGTAGCGTTATCATCAATCGTAATAAACTCTGCCGAAACTGCACCCCAATTCCCAGAGGTATCTTGCCCACGTACGAAGATGATGTGTTGGCCTTCACTCCACCCTGTAGTGTCAATGGCAACTGTTGCCCCTTCCGTTGAGCTGTTAAAACTGCCATCAGTTGCGGTCATTGATACGGCCGTTCCTCCAGCCCAAGGTGGCGTGTCCACATAATACTCAGCTGCGGCAATGTTCTGGGTTGGCTCCGTCCCATTACTGTTGTTAAAGCGTGTATCATCAATGTTGGCGGATAAAGTCACAATCGTACCCGAGGGAACAGGAGAGGAAGAGCCAGGGTTCACTGCAGGATTCAATGTGTCTGGACCTGCCGGTGTGATGTATGGCGTGCGCACAACTTTAAGTGCATACATTAAAGAGGGCATGTTGTCAGGCACCAATGTATTCTCAAAGTAAGAACAAGACTCAAAAAACTCGGTTCCTAACTCGTAGGTGAAAGCAGCTAAACCCATCTCACCATAGGCAAATGAGGTTGTCGTTCCATCTGTTGGATAGAGTCCAATCGATTGTTGCGGTGTGTGCCCATTAAAGAAAGCTAACTTACGCCCAAGCGTTTGCAATTGGGTGCTGTTCGGTGCGGGATTACTTGTATGTCCCCAAGGCCAGAGCAGCAAACGTCCTGAACTGTGAATATCTAAGTACATACCTTCTGTGTTTAACGGAGCAGGATCATTGCTTCCCGGACCACGCGCATCTACGAAATTATTTTGGATGTAGTTCACAACTGCTTGAGTTTCTGGCTCTGAAGCAGCACTGGCGCCACGGTAGGTCGTGTCACACTGATTGGTGCTGGACCCATTACAACAGCCCCAATTATAGGGAAAATTGCGATTGAGATCGGCTCCACGACTGTTGCTGGTTGGGCTGCAATAATTTTGGTTGGTGTTTTTGCGCCATAAGATCCCAGTTTCGGCTTGTTTACGGCCATCTGGGTTCGCCTGCAGCATGAAATGAATTTCATGATAATCCAAAATCCAGGTTGCATCGGCGTCAACACCGTACCCTGCGACCAAATTTTCAGCAAGACGCGTTGTTAATTCAGCGGTTGTGTATTCACGTGCATGAATTGCACTTGTAATAAAAATTCTAGGTTTTGGGCCAGGAATAGCAGAATTTGTCAGTTTGAGGACATGCATATCGTAGCCACCGAACCCTTGACTTTTCTCCCAAGAGTTACCGACATCGGCCCATGTCGCTAAATTAGGATAGTTGTTGGCAATGGATACGGCCGTTGCAAATGTCTCTTCTACGGTTCGATAACAGGCATAGCCAGGAATGGCCGCCTGTTGTGCCTCGGCCAACGTTTGCAGTTGACTCTGGTTTGCATAAAACTCCGTTAAACCTTGGTCCTTTTCCACGGTTAAGCCACTGGCCACAAGCTCAGCATACTCAACATCTGAAACAGCAAGAACTAAATATCCATTTTCATAATTTGATTCTAGGGGCTCGTAAGAAATTGCAATTTTACGGGCAGTTTCTACGTCATCAAAATAAACTTTTACAACCTGCCCATCATCAGGAATGGGCTCTGCAAAGGCGTGATTGGGCTCTTGTGTGCGTGTTGGTAACACCCATACAACCACGATGACCAACCCAATAAGGATGGTTAATCGCCATTTATTCATTAAATTTCCTCCTCGTTGTCAATGCAACGAAATCCAATACGGGCTCCCATGAACGGTCCAATGTCAATATGATTTGTGGGAAAAATCTTTAACTTCGGTATGTATGCAGGCAATCACCTCCTTGACAAGGTTAAAAGACAAGCAGAGGTAAACATATTGAATGCCTACTTACACGATACAATGTTTACTTATACAAATAGAGGTTCGCTTAACTTACGATACAAGTTGTTGATCGGGTTGTTTGATCAGAAATGGAATATGTTAATCTTTGCCAATGCCTTTATAATTATCCAACTTGATAACATTAACAAAACATTAAACTGAGTCGATTCTATTTAAGAAAATGCAATTGTCAAGGAATTTTGGGATTTTAGTTGTAAATGCAACAATTTTCCTACTGGAATAGGGTGAAAAGGATGGATTCTATGACTTTTGGATTAGTCTTTATTCAGAAAAAAGCCGTGTATGTATCAAAATCGCCCTTTTTTACACGCAGCACACAAGGCACCTTTCAGGCAAAATCTTTTAAAAAGGCCACAGCAACGGCAACAAAAGCATCGATAACAAAAATAATAGAATTGTCAACGGCAAGCCAAATTTGAAATAATCCTTGAACTTGTATCCACCCGGCCTCATGACCATAACATTAGCAGGGTGGCCTACCGAGCTTAACAAACTCAATGATGCCGCAACAGCAATCGTCATCAAAATTGCTTGGGGCGAAATATTTAAATCAACGGCCGTATTTAGTGCAATTGGTGCTATCAAAACCACCACAACTGAACTGCACATCATCTACGACACTATATTGGTTACCAAATAAAGCAAAACAACAACAGCAGCCTGTATCCATTCTGTCGCAAAGAATACGGCCGTAATCCCCACCAGTAAAAGCGTAAAGAAAACGTCCATCTCCATCAGAAACCACGCTCCATTTTATGCAAGTTTAACTGCCTTAACTGGAGAACGAAACGTAGTTTAAATTAAAACGAGCTGGAGCCTTTTTCGCTCTCCTAAAAGTAAATTCCGAAACAGTACTTGTTGTTAAGGCTCTTTCCGGAATTTACTTTATGCTTCATCTCCCAAACAACTTAAGCGATCTTTGTTACCAGATTGGTTCAATCTAACTGCATCAAGAGACGGAGCACTTAAAAACAAATCGCAAAAAATTTAACCTAAAGATATAGACGCCTTCCATGAAAATTGGTATTCTTATAGCTGTTTTGTATTAATGTTATCCGCAATGAACCGTTGTGGACAAATGAGTGAAAGCGCAAAAATTATATCAAGTTGAATCGAAACAGTTAGCCGCTTTCACATGATAACCCGATTTCAACATTACACTGGAGAAACTATGGATTGGATTACTGACCC
>JBNKHS010000068.1:0-13621 GCA_050290485.1 Promineifilaceae bacterium (SeqCode)
GGTAAGCAGCTTGAAACTGTGTGATGGCTTGTTCCGTTTTGCCCTCGTTTTCTAAAGTGATGCCGTAGTTTATGTGTGCGGCGTACTGTTTTTCAGCGATTAACGTTGGGCCACAATGGGAAACGGCCGTTACCATCAACACTGGTAACGTGGTGGCCAATCTCAAATCGAATGATCGCCAAACGAAAAAAGTATTGTTTCAATTGCCAGATGGACAATATATTGAAACTGTACTGATGAAATATGAGAAAAGACGTACTTTGTGTATTAGTTCTCAAGCGGGTTGTGCCATGGGATGTGTCTTTTGTGCAACTGGGCAAATGGGTTTCTCGCGCCATTTAACCGTTGGTGAAATTGTGGCGCAAGTGATGTACTTTGCCCATGAGTTGGCGCAAACTGATGAGCACGTGACCAATATTGTCATGATGGGGATGGGCGAGCCACTGCATAATTACGACAATACACTTGAAGCCATCGATCGTTTGACAGATGAAACGGGATTTAATTTAGGGGCACGCAAAATCACGATCAGCACGGTGGGAATGGTTCCTGCGATTCGTCGTTATGCTGATGAACAACGGCAAACACCCCTGGCTATTTCGCTACATTCTGCCACAAATGCAGAACGGGATGATTTGATTCCGGTCAATCGTAAATGGCCGATTGAAGATATTATTGCTGCATGTCATTATTACATTGAAAAAACGGGGCGTCGCCTGACATTTGAATGGGCTTTGATTTCGCACAAAAACGACACAATCGAAGAAGCGCAAGCGCTGGGCAAGTTGCTGCAAGGCATGTTGTGTCATGTCAATTTGATTCCGCTAAATCCGACAGAAGGGTTTGCTGGTGGGCCTTCATCCAAAGAGCGTGTCGATAAATTTCAAGAAGTTTTAAGCAGCTATGGCGTGACTAGTACGGTGCGAGTGCGGCGTGGAATTGATATTCAAGCGGGTTGTGGGCAATTACGGGATCGCGTTGTCAAAAACGAAAATTAAATTTTAGAAGTGGGGTAAGAAGATAAGAATAGATGTTGTCTGTTAGATAAGCAGCAAGCAACACATATATTTTATTCCTCCTTCTTCTCCTCTTCCCAAAGCACCGCATAATTTTTATGTGGTGCTTTTTTATTACCCTAAAGGGATTGAATACCCCGCCACTTGTGGCGAAATAATTCCTTATTCGTTTTGATACCCCGTCCGCTTGCGGCGGGGTAGTTCACTAAAGGCGTTCGGGTTATTACTTACAAAACGGCCGTTTTGCGATTACAATAAAAAGTGACGTCTACTGTTGCCTTATAATACACAGTGTTATGTAAACCCGATTTGGATAAAAATGTGATGCAATTTTTTAGGCCTCCTCAATTTACCGATTCTAGCAAACAACGACAAGCAAGTCTCAATCATATTTTGATTAAAACCATGTTAATAGGAGTGGTTCTTTATTCAGGTATCATACTTGTTTTTGTTCCCTCTCAACGCATACGAATTATCCTGGCAGGGATCTTGTTTTTTGGTTCTCTCTTCGCAAATTGGTTTAACCAAACCGGAAAAGTAGATCATGCGAGTTGGTTGTTTGTCTGTGGGCTGTTCTTTGTCATTGTACTGGGGGCATTGACAAACGGTGGTGTTTGGGCGCCTGGTTATATTGCTTCTGTCATTTTGGTATTGTTGGCGGGAGTGATGATTAATATACGGACTGCTGTTTTCTTTGCCTTTTTGGGGGTGATGTGGGGCGGATTAATGATATGGGGAATGGCACGAGGAGATATTGCTGGTCTTCCTCCGGTTATGGCCGTATTCCTTGCTATATCCATCAGTTACTTTTTTGTCATTGCCCTCATTTATTATGCGACAAGTAACATCAACCAAGCTTTAAGGCAGGCTGAAGCGGAATTAGCAGAGCGCGAACGCGCAGAACGGGCTTTGCAACAGAGTGAGATGCGCTATAAACGATTATTAGAAGAGGTTTGGGATGTTGTTTATACAATTTCTTTAGACGGCCGTATTTTATCGCTTAACTCTGCATTTGAAGATTTAACGGGCTATCCTCTTGATCAATGGATTGGTAAACCTTTGTTGCCTCTGTTCGCTGAGAAAGATCGGGAGGCTGTTTTGTTACGTATTGCGGAAATTGCGACAGGCTCAGCTTCTTTTCCGCCAACAGAGTATGAAGTCGTTAAAAAAGATGGCGGCTCGATTATTGTTGAGTTTGCGTCATCGCTTATTGATAACGAAGCAGAACCGATCCTTATGGGGATTGCCCGAGATGTGACCGAAAAACGGCGTATAGAAGAGGCGTTACAGCAAACACAGAAATTAGATAGTCTGGGGATGATGGCGGGGGGAATTGCGCATGATTTTAACAATTTATTGGTGGGCATGTTGGCCCAGACTTCTTTGGCAGAACGTTTGTTACCCGATGATTCTCCTGCCCGTAAGCCGATTCAAAAAGCAGTGCAGGCAGCGGAAAGTGCGGCGGACTTGACCCGGCAATTACTAGCTTATTCTGGCCGTGGTAATTTTGAAATACGGCCGTTAAACGTTAATCAACTCATGCAACAACACCTGCACATTTTTGAGGTTGCCATTCCCAAACATATTGCCATTGTTGCTGATTTTCATGAACCATTGCCATTGATCAAAGGTGATAAAGGGCAAATCCAGCAAATCATTATGAATTTAATTCTCAATGCAGCGCAAGCGATTGGTGATCAACCCGGTAAGATTATCATTGCCACGGGCGTTCGTGTCTTAGAGAAAAATGACACGACATTTACACGTTATACGGGGCAATCATTACGTGCTGGCCATTACGTGTTATTTTCTATAGCTGATGAGGGTAAGGGGATGGATGATGAAACATTGCGCCATATTTTTGATCCCTTTTACTCTACAAAGGCAGACGGATACGGGTTAGGATTGGCTGCCGTTTTAGGCATTGTGCGTGGACATCGCGGGGGAATTTGTGTCAAGAGTCGCGTGGACAAGGGAACCATTTTCAAGTTGGTTTTGCCTATTCTTGAGCAAGAAATAGAGACCAAGTATCGTCGATAAATCTGAAAAGGTCGTTTTAGTTATTGATAATGAAGCGGCAGTGCGGGATGCGATTGGAGATATATTGGCAATGGAGGACATAGGAAATCTCAAAGCGAATGGTGGACAACATGGTCTCGATATTTTTATAGAATATCAAGAGCAATTTGAGCTTATCTTACTTGATCTATCAATGCCTGGATTAAGTGGAGAGGAAACGTTGCGCTTGATGAGACAAAGAAGTAAAGACGTCAACATTGTATTAACTTCTGGGTATCCAGAAAGTGAAATGATAACGTATTATGATGGTGACACCGACTATTTGCAAAAACCATATAATGTGACGCAATTGATTGAGAAAGTGCAAAAGCATTTGTAAATAATGAACCATGTTAGTTATAAAAGATTGCCATACGCCCTAATTTATAACTAGCATCGAGTGAGTTATTCAACTATTCCCCTGTACTTCCCTCCTGCAGCATCTGAATTGCAGTACGGTTGTCTTTCGCAATAGCAATGTCATAAGCCGTTTGATTATCGTTATTCTGCAGGTCCAAAGTTGCACCATGTTCGATCAGTAGTGAGATTGCATAATCTCTTCCAAATCTGACCGCGTAATGAAGCGCTGTGTTGCCATTAATATCTTGAACGTTTGGGTCAGTCCCTCCTTCGAGGAGAGAGGTAATTGTTTCAATGAAAACTGAATTGCTGTCAGATTCAAGTGCACGCATTAATGGTGTTAGCCCCTGATCCGTTGTTTGAATATCTAAGTTGGCTCCTGCATTGACAAGAATCTCAATTGCATCAGAATTCCCTCTGCGGGCTGCCCAATGTAAGGGTGTTTCGCCAGCGTCGTTGATGGTGCTGCGTGAGTTTAAATCAGCTCCGCTTTTAATGAGAAGGGACGCAATCTCAGCATAGTTGAAATGAGCTGCTGCATGTAGGGCTGTACGATTATGGGACTTCTCAATATGGTTCACATTGGCATCATGAGCAAGCAGAAGCTCAACAATTTCAATATGATTATTCACAGTAGCTTCCATCAAGGCACTTGAATCCTCTGCTATAGGCCAATTGTTAGAAGACCGAGAGGCGGTTATTGTTCCATTAACGTCAGCGCCCGCATCAAGCAGAAGTTGTACAACTTCTACCTGACCTTCCCGAGCTGCTATGGGAAGTAAGGCATTACCTTCACGGTCAGGGAGATTCACATCAGCACCATGCTCAATTAGCAGGGCTATGATGTCTACACTTTCGCTTGTTTTGTCCAGGATGATCGACTTTAGAATGGGGTCGCCTGTCGAATCACTCAAATTTGGATTAATTCCTGCGTCTAGCAGTTGGGCTATGGTTGTGCTGTCTTTGGCAAGTATCGCGTCGATGAGATTTTCTTCTGTTATTTCTAGTTCTGTACTTGGTTCTGATGAAATGGTGTCTATTTGTTCTTCTGTTTCAGATTCTAAGGCCGAGGGTTCTACTTGGGTGGCTGTGGTGTTATTTGCATTTTGCCAGAAGAAAACGCCGCCGAGGAATAATAAGGCTATAATGGCGGTGGCCCCAATCACTGTTTTTAAATTATTCATGATCATTGCTCTCCTCATTTGGCTAAATATATTTTTTTGAATACGAGCAGAGGCGGTTGGTAACAGGCTAACTGGCGGCGAGACAGTGTTATGTAATTGTTGGGATAATTGAATCTGCGTTGAAACCCATGTTTGACATTGCGAACAGGATGTTAGATGTTGACGGTAAACGGCCGTTTCTGCTTCCGTCAATGCCCCATCCTGAAAAGCGTCAAAGTAGGTGATGGCAAAATGATTTTTATTTGAATGTGTGGATTGTTTAAATAATCTCATTGTTTAATGTGTGAAAACGTAAAAGTTTTTTGAAATAACAAAAGGCGATTTCTGCGTTTTCACTTAAGTAAATCACCATTTTGCACCTTTTCATTCAAATTAGTTTTGGTGATTTACATGTTAACTCGCAGGTTCAGTCAAAGTTGCCGCTATTTCATCTTCCTGTTGCTGCGTTTGTTCCAGAAAACGACGCCCTTCATTGAGTTGTTGGTAGATTGAGGAAATGCGTCGATTTAGCATCATGGCGATGTCGTTGCAAGAAAGGGCGTAGCGATACCGTAAGATCATAGGCAAACGAAGCCTCTCTGGTAGCTTGTCGATCATGTCCCATAATGTCCGACGACATTGTTGCTCATGAACCAACTCGACAATATCTGGCTGTCGCTCGCTGAGACGCAATAATCGGTAGGGTGATAGTTGTTCTAGGGAAAGGAAGTGACGGATTTTTTGTTTACGCAGGCGCATACGACATTGATTGACAACAATTGTGGTTAGCCAAGTCTCAAATTTAGCGTCATTATTGAAGCCATCAATCTTTTGGAAAATAGTTAAAAAGGTATCCTGGACAACATCTTCTGCACCTGTGCTATCTCGTAATATGGTACAGGCAAGGTCGTAGACATAGCATTTGTAATGGTTGAATAGTGTGGTGAATGCATTCAGTTGTCCTTCCTGGCATTGACGAACTACTTTCTGAACATCCTGCATGTGTTTACCATTTGCCTTGAGTAAGACCTTTGTTACCACTTGCTCTATTATATTAGATGCAGCATATGAGAAAACTTTAGTGACGATTTTTGGGGAGTTTATTTTTGCCTTTGGATTTCATATAAAACAACGGCCGTTGCCGCATTAACGCTCATAGAATCTATACCTTTGTTCATGGGAATTGTAATTAGTCTGCCTAATTTAGGAACGAGATCAGTGGGTAAACCAAAATATTCACTACCCATAAAAACGGCCGTTCCCTGTTTTGAAAATTGCATGTCAAGTAGTAAAGTTCCGTTCGTTGCAACCGTTCCTACAGTCTCGATTCCTAAAGCAGCTAATACATTGAGTAAATCATCTAAAAACAGCCATTGTAAAATTGGCATTTTGAAAATACTTCCCATCGATGTGCGCACCGCTTTGGGATGATATGGATCGCTACCGTCATTAACGACGAAGGCGGTGACGTCATTGGCATGGGCGGTACGCATCATTGCGCCGATATTGCCGGGATCGATAATGCCTTGGGCAACCAAAACTGTGGGGTTGGAAACGGCCGTAACTAAACTTTCTAAATCAGGTGTGTTTGGCTTTTCAACTAAGCTAATGACGTCTCCCAAAGAACGGCCGTTTGTTAATTCATTCATGACCTCATCTGGGATAATAACGGTTCTGTTGTTTGCTGCCGTGATTTCTTTTTTTAAACGTGCTATCCGTTCTGTCGGATCGTGCCAAAAAGAGTGAGATGCAACGGTTAGAATCAGGGGTTGTGCTGCGCGCAACGCCCGTTCGTGCAGTCGAATACCTTCAATTGAGTAGGCATTTAGTTGTGCCCGTCCCTTCGTTGTAAAGGTGCGTTTAATTTGTTCAACTGCACTGCGCCACTTATTTTGCTCAACCATCATTTTCTCTTTGCTTCTTTTCTATCTTTGCGTTAATTTTCTCATTGATCGTAGGGAAAAGGCAAAGTTTTTTAAATTTATCCTGCATCATTCACCCTTTGCAAGGAAATGACACTGATTGTCGTTGACCATCATAAATGAAAATGTCGAAGACACGCCAGCGGCGACGTCGCTACAAATGTTATTTTTGTGTCTTTGCGTTGAATTATTTTCAGAAAGGAGATTCTCATGAGCAATAAACCGCAATATAAACCTTTAGATGCAATGAGTTACCCACGCTATTCAGGTATTCGTACTTTTATGCGCTTGCCCCATGTTACCGACTTGAAGGGAGTCGATTTTGCGATTGTGGGTGTTCCTTTTGACACAGGTGGCACGTATCGGGTGGGGGCACGTTTTGGCCCTGGAGGGATTCGGGATGGGTCGTTGTTGTTACGGCCGTATAATCCTGCGCTCAATATTGCCATCTTTGATGTTTGCTCAGGTGTGGATTTCGGTGATCTATCGACCATTCCCGGTTATTTACCAGAATCGCACCAAATGATCACAGAAGGTGCTGCGCAACTCTTTGCCTCCGACGCAACCCCGATCTTTTTGGGTGGCGATCATTCAGTGAGTTTACCATTATTACGTGCTGCCGCAGCAGAGTATGGGCCTGTCGCTTTAATTCACTTCGATTCGCATAGCGACTTGTGGCATGGTTACTTTGGTAACAAAGACACACATGGCACACCCTTCCGTCGTGCAGTTGAAGAAAATTTAATTGACACCAGTCGTTCCAGCCAAATTGGATTACGCGGTTCCCTTTATGATGCTGACGATTTTCAGATGAGTGTTGAAGCTGGTTTTCATGTGGTTACTGGGCCAGAACTGCATCAACAGGGTATTCCGGAGACGCTGCGCCAAGTTAAGGCAAGAATTGGAGAGGGCCCTGTTTACCTTACCTTTGATATTGATTTTGTCGATCCTGCGTTTGCTCCAGGAACCGGTACGCCTGAAGTTGGCGGCTTTACAGGTGCACACTGTTTGCAACTCGTGCGTGGCCTAACAGATATTCCTTTTATTGGCTTTGACATGGTGGAAGTGATGCCATCGTATGATCCTGCCGGCGTAACCTCGTTGTTAGCTGCCAATATCGTCTATGAATTTATTTCGTTGATTGCCTTGCAAAAAAAGAAGGGAAAATAGTTGAGATTTTCGTGTAGTTTTGCTACTGCAATTTTGCCAAATCGAACTAAAATAGTGGTATGAGCTCTTATCAATTGTTTGCTGTTGAACCGAATTGTATACGGCCGTTACCTATCCCCGATTCAGTGCAATCTTTTGCGGATCTGTTTGACGGTTTGCCATTGGGGGTCTATTCAGCCTTATGCACCTTCGACCATAATAAATTCTTATACTTAGACGCCCATATTGCGCGTACTGTGCAATCATTGCAGTTGCTAGGATGGGATTACCAATTAGATGAATCCTTATTGCGCCACGCTCTGCATGAAGTTTGCACCGCATATCCCTTGCCTAATTCACGGGTGAGATTCGACATTTTAGCCGAGCCACCCACCCATTTGGGTACAGATAGCCGTTTGCTCATTGGGTTGATCCCTTTTCACGGTGTACCTGTATCTTATTATGAGCAAGGTGTGGCTGTTGATTTTGCGCCTACGTTGCATCGTGAAAATCCTTTGGCCAAAACGGCCGTTTTCGCACAGGCTCGCCGTCATCTTGTTGCTACAGAAAAAATTTATGAATACCTTTTGCTAAATGAGCAGGGACAAATGTTAGAAGGGACTGGAACTAATTTTTACGGTGTGCGTGATCATGTTTTGTATACGGCTGGTGAAGGCGTTTTGGAAGGCATTACACGCAAAATCATTTTGGATCAGGCGACGGAACTCGGCATTCCTATATGTTATGAGGCAATTCATCGCGATGAGATTGCTACGCTAGATGAAGCAGGGATTAGCAGTTCTTCACGGGCTTTATTGCCAGTTGTTTCTATTGCTGGAGAGAGAGTGGGAAACGGCCGTCCCGGCCCAATTTGCCGAAGAATCTTAACTGCATATAATAACTTTGTCTCCCAACAAATTCGGATAGCAATAAATGCCCAACAATGAGAATGATATGATGACTGATGGATTACCTCCTATCGAACAATTTGCGTTAACCCTTTATGATATTAAAGCAATCCAATTTGGGAAGTTCCGCTTGCATAGTGGTCGTCGCTCGCGCATCTATCTTGATTTGCGTATTTTGGTTTCTTTTCCACAAGCACTGCGACAAGCGGCCATTGTTTATCGGTCTGTTTTAGAAAATTTGAAGTTCGATTTATTGGCGGCACCACCGCTTGCAGGGCTTCCGTTGGGAACGGCCGTATCCCTCGACATGAATGTACCGTTGATCTTTCCGCGCAAAACAGCCAAGAGCTATGGCACAGGCAAAGAAATAGAAGGGGCTTGGAAAATTGGGCAAAGAGCTGTCATTATTGATGATGTCGTTACAACTGGGGATAGCGTTGTGCAAGCAATTGTGCCCCTCAAAGCAGCAGGTTTGCAGGTAAATGACGCTGTTGTCCTCATTGATCGTGAGCAGGGCGGCGTGGAGATGTTGCGTGAGCACAACTACAACTTATACGCCGCGATGACCTTAAGTCAGCTTTTAGCAATCCTTGAAAGTCATGAACGTATCACTAGCAAAGAGCGCGCCAAAATATTACAATCCTTAAAGTAAATCCATTACTGTGCAATTAAGTACATTGTTACATTAAAAACGAATACTTTACAATCTAGCTGTCATTCCCGTGAAAACGGGAATCCACTAAGCTAGCCTATTAAATAGATTCCTGCCTGCGTGGGAATGACATTAGAAATTCAAGTAAATTTTGTAACAATGTACTTACATGAAAAGGAGAAAAATGTCGGAAAGAATCAAGATTTCAAGTGGAGCGAAGTGGGAAGATTTTGTTGGGTATTCGCGAGCTGTACGTACGGGCAACATCATTACAGTAGCGGGGACAACGGCCGTAAATGAGGCTGGCGATGTCGTTGGTGAAAATGATGTTTATACTCAAACCACATTTATTTTGACCAAAATTGAAAGGGCATTAGCAGAAGCTGGTGCGACGCGTCATGATATTGTGCGCACACGCATGTTTGTCGTCAATATTGACGAATGGGAAGAAGTTGGTCGGGCACACGGGCAATTTTTTGCCGAGGTGCGCCCCGCAGCCACACTTGTGGAGGTGAGTCGCTTAATTACGCCAGAACTCCTCATTGAGATTGAGGTGGATGCGATTTGTATAAATTGAAGTGGCTCGTGTGATGAGTTGCAAAACGTAAAACGTAATGTGTAAAACGTAAATCTGTTTTATTTACATTTCACGCCTTACGTTTTACGGAGAATGTTAAACCCTGATTAAAGCCCTGCGTTTTGGCTGGCCAAGCTCACCACTAAAGACATCACCATACTAAGAGCAATAAGGATACCCAATACAATCATTACTTTTTCGGCTGTAGAGCGTTTGCGTTTATAAATACGGTCATGCTTAGACACTTTGGGCATTTGTTTTTTTTGTTGGCGACGTTTATAAGTTTTAGCCATTTTTCTTGCTTCTCCTAAAGACGAAATATTGGCGTCAGTATATCACAAATAATAAGCAGATGAGTAAATTTTTAGCGTAAAATAATCTCCTTGTATGTCTTACGCTATAAAAATGAAAGAGCTGACCATTTGGCCAACTCTTTTAGTGCCCCCTCCAGGAGTCGAACCTGGGCGCACGGCTTCGGAGACCGATGCTCTATCCACTGAGCTAAGGAGGCTTATCAAGTGCGGGATTTTGCCATACGCCTCTGGAAATGTCAAATCTATTTATCTGTGTGCAAGACCTCTGTGCTTATACAAACAACAGAGGTCTTTTCATGTGTATTTTATAACGTTGGCAATGGCTCTTTTTTTGTTACAGTGTCTCCCGCTATTTGCGGGATAATTGATTCTACAAACAGGATCACTTTGTCTCCTGCTTCTGGTATTTGTGGATTATTGGCACAAGAAATGCGTAAACGGCCGTCTTGTTTGATCACGATTAACACCAGGGTGTAAATGTTGCGATCTTGATAGGCGGCCAACATTTCGGCGCTATTACTCTCAAGCAAAATAATTTGTCCACCACGATAGTAAAGGTTTTCCAGATAATTAAAGGTTGCATCTTCACTAAATAAAATACGCCCACGTAACTGCTCCGTAATTGATTGTGATGCGCCTTGACGGACGGGGGGCAGTTGGTACACATTGTCGTTGCCCAGCCATTCACTAAAACGTACTGCAGAAAGTGCATTGAGCTCGCTATTAGCTGTTAATGCTAAGGTATGGCCAATACTTTCAAGAGGAAGCTCGTCGAGCACACCATCGGCCATGATGCTGTCCTGAACGGCTGTTAAGCCTGCATTTCTTGCATTTTCAACATGCCGACTATTGGTATCGACCAACCAAACCTCAAAGCCTGCTTGTTGCACCGCCAAAGCAATTTGTCTTGCCCAATGGTGCGCGCCAATAATCAATGTGCCTTCTGGTTGCTTTTGTGTGAGATTTAACAATTTGGCTAAAGGTCGTGCTGATAAAGAGTAGACGAGCACTGTGCCCACAACAACGGTAAAGGTAATGTTGACCAGCTGTTCTGCATCTGCATAACCAAAATTTTCCAATTCTAAGGCAAAAAGGGAGGCCACGGCGACAGCAACAATCCCGCGAGGAGCCATTGCCGACATAAATATTTTTTCATTGCGGGGCACTTTGCTAAAAAGAGTAGAAATGAGTACAGATGCAGGTCGGGCAATTAAGATGATGATCACCAAGAAGGCAACCTCTTGCCAGATAACTTGTACCAATGCATCGAGATTGACCCGTGCCGCCAAGACAATAAACAAGACGGAAAGCAATAGAATGCCAAGCTCTTCTTTAAAGGCGGTAATATGACTGACGTTTGCTTTTTTCTGATTGGCAAGGAAGATACCCATGACCGTGGTTGCCATTAAGCCCGATTCTGCACGCAGCTCGTTAGAGATGGCAAAGGCAACCAACACGGCCATCATAGCAACGGCCGTTTCCAAGAAGGGAGCAATCCAGTTGCGCTTCAAAAATTGCATAAGAAGGTAACCTGAAACCGTGCCAATAATCGTGCCAACCAGCAAAGTAATGACGATGCCCGTTAAAATACTAACAGCAGTCAGCTGATGTCCTTCCCCACTTTCGATAATGCTCTCAAAGACCAAAACTGCTAAAGTGGCGCCAACCGGATCGATAAGGATGCCTTCCCATTTTAAAACGGAGCTGACCCGCGATGAGGGGCGTACCTGTCGTAATAACGGGATGACAACGGTAGGTCCTGTCACCACCAAAACTGCACCCAGTAAAATGGCTAAAAGCAGTTCCATTTCCAAGATGGTATAAGCAGCAAAGGAGACGATGCCCCATGTGACCACAGCCCCTAAAGTGACAAGGAGTTGGACAACACCACCTACGCCCCGTAATTCATTGAACTTTAAACTGAGCCCACCTTCAAATAAGATGATAGCAACAGAGACAGAAACAAAGGGAAACAGTAGCTCACCAAAAAGTTCGTCAGGATGAATGAAACCAGTTACGGGGCCTGCTAAAAAGCCAAAGATGAGTAACAGTAAAATTGAGGGAATTTTAAGCCGCCATGCAATCCATTGTGCAGTAATTCCTAAAGCCACAATAAATGCAAGGCCGATAATAATTGATTGATGCATAGTTAAATTATAAATCCATTGGTAAAGGCATTATTAAATAGTCTGTGCATGCTTCAGAAGTTTGGTTTAAAGAACTCACATAGAAGTAAGCTCCTGAAACATTGTCAACATACTTGTTTTAACAATGCGGCAAGTTGATATTATTGTACGAATGTAGAGATTTTGTCATTGATTCTAAGCAGGTTTTGACGAATGTTCCACTAATTTGACATTTAAATAATAATTTATGAATGAATAATGATAAATGGACCATTTAGTCTAGACGGATTTAAGCAACCTTTATTTTGTCGTGATATAGAAAAAATCCCGCTCTGCTTGGCGTAAATAACGATCAACTTGTGTTTCCATACCTTCTGGAAGGAGGGGTTCAGCGATAAGTTTGTTCCCATCAGGATGAATGGCGGCGAAGTGAACCCAACTGGCGTTGATGTCGAGCAAGATGCCGTTGGGGGCATCAATGGCGGCAAAAGATTCAGCCAATGTGGGCATACTCATGCTGGGACCAGCGATGAAATAAAGGGTATTGCCATCTTCACTTAACCCAAGACCAGAGCGCCAAGTCACGATGTCCCCGTTGATGTTGCCACCCCAGGTCACAATGTCACCATCGTACACCCGTTCATTGATTTCTCCGTTATGGATGACCATACGCGCATTTTGGCGTACGCTAATGTAGTCGTGTGCAGGATCAATATCTTCGCCCCAAATGCCAATTTGTACAGACCCATCTGTGCCAATGGCAACTGTGCCGTATCCTTCTTTGGCAGGCAGCGCCACGATTTCGCCATCAATCGCACCATATGCACCATGTGTAGCCATGAAGCCTCCGTTGAAGGTAGCAAGCAGTTTACCAGCTTGTTTGTGGTCGGTGGGAATGTATCCATTGCCCGTCGGGCCATCGGGCAAGGATGGTTCTTTGGCTCCGAGGACAAAGTTAAGATCGGTATGGGTAAGATCAAAGGCAGCAACGGCCACAATCGCATACGGCCGTTCTGGATCTGGTTGTAAAAAGGTGCGTACGCTAACCACGTCCCCTGCTTCATTAAAGAGGTAAGGTTGCCAAACGCCTTCGCCTTCTAATTCACCAAATGCCTTTGCTGGGGGCAGTGTCCATTGTGCAGGTGTGGGGGTTGGGGGTTGGGGTGTAAGGGTTGGGGAGCTGGCGGGCTGGAGGGCAACTGTTGGTTTTTGATTGTTTGCTGCTGACGGCTGCGGGCTAGGTTCTGGTGTGTGGGTTGGGGGTACAGGTGTGTCGGCGACGGCAGCGACGGTTGGCAGTTCAGCCACTTCCCACGGCGCTTCAGCTTCGGCGAGACCCGTATTGTATTGTGCTTGTCTGATGCCATCTTGCACAG
>JBNKHS010000069.1:0-13620 GCA_050290485.1 Promineifilaceae bacterium (SeqCode)
TTTTTTGCGGTAGGGACGGCTGGGTTGATTCGGTATGGGGGAGAAACGGCCGAAAATAAATTGGCGCAGGTTTTTGTTTTGGGAACGCAGACGAAAGTGGATCGAGCGGATTACAAAAAGGAAGTCTATGCAATTTACGGAGTGATGGGACTTTTTTTGAGTGCTCTTTTTTTGTGGAGTGTGGGGAATAGTTGGCAGCAGGTGCAATATGGTTGGGTGACGGAGATTGACACTTTTTTGCTTGTGGGGGAGGATGTGCAAAATACGGCCGTCTTTCTCAACACACAATCGCAAGAGGATAGGTTGATTATCGCCTCACCAACAGTTGGATTTTTGCTAAATGGACAAGTTGCAGATTTTCAGATGGGAACGGCCGTAAAAGGCATCAATACCCCCCATTTGCCCGCAGATTTATCCCCAGATCGGTATGCGTTCGACCCCGATTTTGACCACGTGCAGATCGTCGTAATTGATAATTTGTGGCACAATTGGGCACACATTCATGTTCCTGGTATTGCAGAAAAGACGGTAGCTTTGCAAACCAAAACACCCATTTTTCAGTCGGGCAATGTGACTGTGTATCAAAACTCAAATTAAAATATAGATTCTGTAAGAAATAATCACGTTTTACGCATTACGTATTACGTACTGATTTTATGAACCATTTACGAACAATTCGCCTCAATCATATTCCAGAGGCCAAAGTTGAACAATATCCCTTTTCTATTCCCGCGATTCAGAAATTTGCACCGCTGGAGCTGTCTGCGCCTGTGACCTTTTTGGTCGGTGAAAATGGGTCAGGAAAGTCAACCTTTTTAGAAGCGTTAGCCGTCTCTGTGAAGGCCTACACAGTAGGTAGTGAAGATATTGACCGCGACAAGTCGTTAAATACGGTGCGCGATTTGGCCAATGCGTTACGTTTGGTTTGGCGCATTAAAACGAGGCAAGGCTTCTTTTTACGTGCCGAAGATTTTTTCGGCTATGTCAAACGGATCAACCAAATGGAAGCGGAGTTGCTGGAAGAAATTCGGCAAGTCGATGTTGAGTATGTGGGTCGCTCAGAGAAGGCGAAAGGTTTGGCCAAGATGCCGTATGTGAATGAATTACATGCGTTGAGGAATCAATACGGCCGTAATTTAGATAGCTACTCCCACGGTGAAAGTTTCCTCGAACTGTTTCAATCCCGCTTCCAGCCCGATGGCTTATACCTGATCGATGAGCCAGAAGCACCGCTTTCACCCATGCGTCAACTCACATTGCTTTCGATGATTAAACAGATGGTTGCGCAAAATTGTCAATTTATTATTGCCACGCATTCACCAATCTTGATGGCCTATCCTGGTGCAGAAATTTTCAGTTTTGATTATGCACCGATTCAACCTGTCAATTACGCTGAATTAGAGCATGTGACAGTGACAAAATCGTTTTTGAACGATCCCGAACAATATTTGCGGTATTTATGAGACGTATTGCGTAGTACGTAATGCGTAAAAATTTTTGAAAGTTAGGTAACTTAGTGACGAAACAATCTCCAATTCCCAACCCCCAATTTCCAATCTCCGATCTCCAATCTCTTGCCTTATCAATCGTTATTGTCAATTATAATACCTGCCAACTGTTGGATGATTGTTTGCAATCTTTGGCGGAGGCGGATGTGCCTGACGGGGGAATGGAAATGATTGTCGTCGATAATGCTTCCTCTGACGGTAGTCAAGAAATGGTACGGCAAAAGTACCCTGAGGTGATTTTAATTGCTTTGGCAGAGAATTTAGGCTTTTCTGCGGCGAATAATCGCGGAACGGCCGTATCCAAAGGGCGTGCAGTTCTTTTCCTCAACTCCGATACCCGTATTGAAAAAGAAGCGTTGACCCAACCGCTTAAATATATGCAAGAAGATGACAATGTGGGCGCAATCACCGTCAAATTGATGTATCCCAACGGGCAGCGCGACCCCGATAATCATCGTGGGTTCCCAACGCCGTGGAACTCATTTTGCCACTTTACAGGTCTGAATAAATTGTTTCCCAATAATCCCAAATACAATGGATATTTTCAAAGCTACGCCAACTTTGATGAAACCCATCTGGTCGATGTGATTGCCGGATCGTTCATGATGATGCCCATGGATTTTTGCCGTGAATTAGGTGGCTGGGATGAGACATACTTTTTCTATGGAGAGGATATTGATTTTTGTTACCGTATTCGTGAAGCTGGCAAACAAATCATCTACTATCCGCATGTGACTGTTTTGCATTACAAGGGGGCGAGCTCTGGTTTACGCAAAGAGTCAGCCAAGATTGCCAAACCACCCAAGGAAACACGCGTACGTGTGGCCAAAGAGTCGGTGCGCGCCATGAAGATTTTTTATCGCAAGTTTTATTCGGATCAATATCCGAAGATAGTAACGGCCGTAATTTTGGCAGGTATCCAAATTCGTGGCTGGTTCCGCATCATCAAACATCAACTGACTTAGATATATAAGCACCTATCGTAGGGGGGAGCCGCCGGCTCGCCCTACATCAAGATTCATTTCATGTTAGAAATCATCTTTTTTATCTTTTTAGCTTTTCGTTGGCTGTTCATCATTACAGGTGGTTTATTGATCGCTTTTTTTGTGCGTCGTCACCAAAATCAAATTGACCCGACGTGGAATCGTCGGCACATTATTGGTATTGTTATCGGCGCTTTGTTGATCGTAACTTCGCTTTATTTTGTCCTTATTGTGGATCTGGGGTGGTTGTTACCCATGCTCTAATTGAAGGTAAAAAATTGGCGTGTCATTGGGAAGATCGACAAAACTCCTCTTGTAACCATTCTAGAAAAACCTGCTTAACAACCAAACGACTGTCGAACACAAAAATAGAATAAAAGTGAAGGTGAGCAAACAACTGATCGTTTCCCATGACGATTGTTTGCGCGGTGGGTTAGAGAGTCCACGTAATTGTTTGACCTGTTTTCGTAGTTGCTGCACAGTGTACTTTGGTGTGGTTTCCCATGTTGTTTGGGATAAATGCAGATAGGCTAAATGAGGCAATGTTGTCAAAACCTCGGGTGCTTCTGGCAGGGCTGTACCTTGCAGCTCAAGTCGTTCCAATCTTTGTAAACGGCCGAATTCCTCTGGCAGTGATTCTAATGGATTTTGACTCAGATCGAGCTTTTGTAATGCTTGTAACTTCCCAATTTCTGGAGGGAGTTGTTTCAAATTACTGCGCACCAATTTTAATTCACGCAAGTTAACCAAATTTCCAATTTCTGGCGGCAAACTGGTTAAAAAAGGAGTGATGACTAAACGCTCTAATGTTGTCAGTTTGCAAATAACAGTAGGTAATGGTTGATTGGGTTGCATTCTCAAAGTTAATGATTTCAAGGATTGCAAGTTGGCGAATGTGTCGGGCAATGTAGCCGCGTTGCAGCTTAAGGAGAGCGTTTGTAAATTGACTAAATTACCTAATGATCCTAGCAAGGCATCACCTACAAAATTGAGCGATAATTTTTCTAAGTTACTCAATTGCCCAATTTCAGATGGCAGATGCTCTAATCTTGTTAAACTGCCAAATTCTAGTTCGCGTAATTGTTTTAACTTGCCAATTACTGGGGGAACGGCCGTTAATGAGCGACTCCCCAAGACCAATGTTTCCAACGACGCTAAATCACCAATCTCATCGGGTAATGCTTGCAGCGGATTCCCAGACAAATCTAAATGTGTTAGGCTGGTTAATTGACCGATTTCTGGAGGTAAAGCTTCGATTTTATTGGAACTTAAAATCAAGCTTTCCAGATGGGGTAATTGACAGAGTGCTGAGGGGATGTCCGCAATTTTATGCGGCATGCCATACCCTTTATGTGAAAGAGAAAAGGTACGCAAATTTGTGAGATCACCAACCAGCGGGGGAATCTCTGTAAACAATGTGTGATCCAAAATCAAGGTTTCAAGATGGGGTAATTGCCCCAAAGCGGCAGGTAAGCTGGCCAAATTGTTGCGAGTGACATCAATTTCTTGCAGAGAAGTTAACTCACCAATCCATGCAGGCAATTCCCGCAAAAAACAACGTTGGATACGCAGTACACGCAAATTTTGCAATGTTTGCACAGTGTCTGGCAGCCCTTTTAGGGTGGGGAACCTTAAAAAAGAAATCTCTTCGAGATGGGGTAATTGGCGAATGATTTTATCGAAACCGGATGAGCTATAAAAAACGAGTTCATCTGGAGCATGATCTTCTTCGTCATCATATGCACCTGTACTGTAACGAAAGGTGAGTCGTGGCCATTGTTCACGAATTGCTTGTTCAACTTTCCAGTTTGATGCACTCATGCCAAGCTCTTTGTTGGAAAATAATCAAACGCAATTAAAAATTACGCATTCTATTATGCAAGTTAATATTAGCAATTGGCAACTTTTTGCTGTTTATCGATTGAATTGATGGGAAAGACGGCCGTTTACAAGCAAACGCAATTTATTATTGAGGCCGAAAAACCATATGGTTGTCTGGGGTGGGTTCAACGATGAAGCCGAATTTTTTGTAGAGTTCATGTGCATCTCCAGTGTCGAGGGTGAATTTGCGTAATGTTTTGAAGGCAGGGTGGACGAGGATGGATTCAACCAGCCATTTACCTAATCCTTGCCCTTGATGTGCTGGCAAAATAAAAACATCCGACAGGTAAGCAAAGGTGGCAAAATCGCTGATTACTCGTGCCAACCCCACTTGTGTATGAGAATGATTTTCCTCTATTTTGTAAACTCCAAAGCATAGCGAAAATTGGAGAGAGCGTTCTACGATGTCAATGGCAACGCCTTGTGCCCAATAAGATTGATTGGCTAGATAATCGTGAATAACATCGATATTGAGTAGAGTCGCGTCGGTACTGATTAGGTAGCTGCCACGTTTATGTTTTTCTGTTGGGATTTGATTGTTTAGAAACATTTTGTGTTTAGGGCAGACACATAGGTCTGCCCTGCAGGATGATCAAATTAATTGTTGGTCACATTTTCGTAAAGGTATGCACCAGGGAAGTCGGCCTCTACCTCTTTTTTCTTGCCACTCCATTTATCGATGTTGATGCGATATACGGCCGTTCTTTTCAACTCTTCAGCAACAGGAGGGCGATAATCTTTGCCAGGTGTGAGATGTGGCGCGTATTTGTCGAGCAAGATTTGTAGCCCGTGGGTTGCTTCTTCATCATCTTCCACAATAACGGCCGTTCCAAACACCATCACGCCCGTATATTCTACACTAAATTCTAAAGCGACATCAGCAGGTAACAAACGCCCCATTTCTGTGACGGTAAAGCACACTTTTTCGTGATGATGAACATTTGCTTGTGTGCGCCCCACACGTGCTGTGTGCATGTAAATGACGTGATTGACTTCATCATACACAAAAATGTTGCTGTTGATAAATGGTTGATCCCCATGCATAGTAGCCATATAACCAACTGGCGCACGATGCAATAATGCTTTGATCCAAGTTTCGTCTGTTACGGCACGGTCAGAGCGCCGCATTTCCGTGACAGGTAATGTTGCATAATCTTTTGTCATCATAAATCCTTTTTGTTTTGATTTTAAGTTCCCAAATCCCCAATCTCTAATTTCTAGCCCCCAGCCCCCGCTCCCCAATCTCCTTTTTTATCGCCTTGCTGAGTCGTTTAATCCCTTCATGAATGCGATGTGGCGGGTGGACGGTAAAGTTCAGACGCAAGGCAGGACGTGGTTGGTGATCAGAATAGAAGGAAGAGGCGGGGACATAAGTGACGCCTTCTTTTACTGCTGTCGGTAGTAAGGTTTCACCTGTTAGACCCTCTGGTAAATTTAGCCAGAGGAAGAGCCCGCCATACGGCCGTATCCAGCTGACCTCTTGCGGCATGCACTCTTGCAGTGCACTGAGCATGGCATCGCGGCGTGTACGATAGATGCGCGCCACCTTACGCAGATGAGATTGATAACGACCGACCGAAATATAAGCTTCTAAAGCGCGCTGCATCATGTCAGAAGAGGCACGATCTCCAGTGCGTTTGTGAATGAGCAACTGTTCGTAAACAGGTCCATTGGCAACCAAATAGCCAATGCGCAGACCAGGGATGAGTGCTTTCGAAAATGTATTGACGTAGATAACTGTGCCATTGTTATCCAATGCTTTTAAGGCGGGTTGTGCATGTCCTTCATAGCGCAAATCACCTGCAAAATCATCTTCAAGAATGGGCACATTATAATGTTGGGCCAGTTCGACAAATTGACGGCGGCGTTGTGTACTCATCGAAATGCTTGTTGGGTTATGAAAGGTAGGAATGGTGTAAATTAATTTGGGATGCGTGGTCCGTAACGCTTCTTCCAGTTTGTCCATACGCATCCCCGCTTCATCCATGGGAATGCCGACAATACGCGCATCAAGTAGGGTGAATTGATCCATTGCCCCTTCATAGGTGGACTCTTCAACGAGAACAACATTACCAGGACGGAGCAGTAATGTGGCTGCAACCTGAATCGCTTGTTGTGATCCTGAAGTGATCAGAACATCTTTGGCATGGGTTGGAATTCCTTGACTGCTTAGTATGGCGGCAATGGTTTGCCGCAATGGTTCGTAGCCACCATGTTTACTGTCGCCATAGCCCAGCGCATTCGCCCCATCTCGACGCAAAATAGCTTGTAAATTTTTACGAAAGCCGTCGGCATCAAATATTTCTGTGGTGCCCATACCAGAAGCAAAGGAGATGAGATTGGGCGGGGCAAGTTTGGTGGCTAAATGTTCGTAGCGCTCGTTCAAGGGAACAACGGCCGTTTCTACGACCTGTTTTTGCCAAAGTGGCCAATCAGAAACGGCCGTGTCTCCCGCTTTCTCCACATGAATGGGTGGGGCAACAAATGTGCCGCTGCCATGCACGCTCAAAACCAGCCCTTCCGCTTCCAATTCAGCGTACGCATTAACAATCGTCATGCGGCTGACGCCCAAACTGTTTGCCAGTTCACGGCTGGGAGGTAAGCGTGCGCCCTCAACCAAAGCGCCATTTTCAATTTGTTGGCGCAAAAAGATTGTGATTTGCGAATAAAGCGGAATGTCTAACGTCTTGTCGATAGGTATACGCATCATGAGAAAGCTTTATGCTTCAAACTCCGGCAGGCTTAATTTGCTCGTTTATACTCAATAAACCAAACCGTTTCCCAACTTTCGCCGTTATCTTTTGAACGTTCCCATGACCAGTCAAATTTATCGGCGTGAATATTGTGCCACACCATGCGTTGCTTGATTGGTTTGTCCTGCAGGATGGCGTCCCGACTTAAAATCATCTTTCCATCTTCATAGTCTCCGACAAAATCAAGGTAAGCACCTTGGTTATCAACCCATGTTTGTTTCCATTGGTCAATTGTGGGATCGTAAGCAGACACACTGATGCCTTGCAGATATTGTCCCTGATCATTTGGCTCGCTTTTGAAATTTTCCTGAATAATACGGCCGTCTAAAATACGGGTAATTTCATTGGTGCCACGACCGTTGTCACCCCAAGTGAGGTTCCAATTGCCTAACCAGAAATCAAATTGACTACTTTTCTCTTCGCTCATACCAATTGCCTCCTTATTGAGAATGGTCTAGCGAGAATAACGCAAAATAATCATGTTGAATAGTGCCAATTCGTAAAAAAATGACCAATCCAATTTGAAATTGCAGACAGGGACACGACAAAAGTGCCATTACTTTGGTCCTGCATGACTTGACATTACCATCCATATGCCAAAAAATGTTCATGAGCGTAAAGGTAATTTTTGGTTTATCTAATTAGAATAAGCAACTTGTATTTAGCGTAGATCAATGATGTAGCAAATCAATTAAATATCATTTGCAACTGGCCTTAGGAGCTTGGTGGGGTATGCCGATCCGGAGCTGTATTTCTTCTCCAACTTCAAAGCACACTTTGAATGCTTACGCAGGAAGTTTTGATTGCCTAAGCAAAAGTGAGATCACGCCTGTTTTTTTCGACATGAAGGAGTAAACATCGATGAAACATTTTCGTAGAAAAACAAGTAGTATCTTTATATTTAGAAGGCATTATTCAATTTATATTTCTTTTATTTTAGGTATTGTTGGGTTCTTATTATTAGGTTCAGCCACAGCATGGGCTTATTACATGAATTTAGCGCTTGTTGATGAACAGCATGATGCCCAAGCAGAGCATATTGCACAACAAGATTTAACAACCCTTGTGGCCAATGGAAATGATCATGATGCATTTGTAACCGCTTTTGAAATGGGGGATGAATTGTTTGAAGTTCAGTTTAATGCCCTCGATGGGGTTGGTGCCAATGTCGGACAAGGGCAGCGGTTTACTCGTGTGCCCCGTGCAGACTTAGACGACGAGGGAGAATGGGCAACCCATTACCCTAAACGGATAACAGGTCCCAATGCAGAATCTTGCAATGATTGCCATAATATCCCTGACGATGATGGCGCGGGTGAAGCAGTGACCAACGCCATTCGTGATCCGTTCCACACAGGGGAGCTTGGCTCATTTATTAACCGAAATACACCCCATGTGTTTGCCCCTGGTGCGATACAACTCTTAGCCGAGGAAATGACGGCTCATTTCCATGACGTTGTCACTTCTGCCACAGAACGTGTATGTCAAAAAAATCGTCCTATTACCCGAAGTCTTCGCTTCCAGCGAGTGAATTTTGGATATATTAAAGTCACTCCAATGTCGAGTAATCCTTGTACCGTTGAAGTGGATACATCTCATGTGGTTGGTATTGATGATGATTTAATTGTACGGCCGTTTCAGTGGAAAGGGAGTGTGGCCACACTGCGTGGTTTCAATCGCGATGCTGGGCATAACGAACTGGGGATGCAAGCCGTCGAAATTACAGGCGCAGGCGTCGATGGTGACTTCGACGGTGTCACTGATGAACTCTCAGTGGGCGATATTACAGGATTAACTATCTATCTTGCTGCTCAACCAAGACCGACAACATTGTTAGAACTTGATAGCTTGGGGTTGCTTGACACCCCATTGACCCGAGAAGAAAAGCATGCCATTCGTGATGGACGTCGCGTGTTTAACGATATTGGATGTGGATCTTGTCATACACCTCACTTTAAGTTGAGTAACACCATCTTTAGTGAACCAAGCCAGAACCCAGCTTATCAAGACGCGTTGTTCCCAGCAGGTCAGGACCCCATCGCTGAAGGTGTCGATCCCAATTATCCAATTACGTTTGATATTACTCAAGATCAACCGAACAATATGGTGATGGATCATCAGGGCAATATGATTTTCCATTTGGGAGCGTTTGCTACAGATAATCGTGGGCGAGCCATTATCGAACTGTATGGGGATCTCAAACGGCACGACATGGGACCAGAGTTGGCAGAACCAATTGACGATGAAGGTATTCCTGCCTCTGTCTATTTGACTGAAAACTTATGGGGTGTTGGTTCGACCGCACCTTATCTACATGATGGCCGTGCAACAACCTTAACCGAAGCCATTTTGTATCATGGTGGTGAAGCTGAAAATTCGCGTCTTGCGTTTGAATCGTTGTCACCAAATGAACGAGCAGAATTGATTGCCTTCCTAAATAATCTTATCCTGTTCAAAATGGTGGAAGGTGAAGATCATTAGCGAATTCGGCTTTATTATCCTAACGGAGTTGACTAGTTCGTAACTTGCAACGAGGCGGGTCATTTATAATTGTTGTTATGTAGGATTGGTTCAATCATTAAGGTTGAACCAATCTTTCTGATTAGGAGAAAGAAAGGGGAGTTGTATTTCGAGTGTGGGGGATTCTTGAACGGTTCCTTTTTTGTGGGCTGGCCCAGATAAACGTAGTTCGCGTAAAGGTGGTGTGGGAAGGTAGTTGTGGGTTCCTACCCAAGTGAGCAGGGCTAATGCTGCCTCGGAAGCGCCTCTAAATGGACCTTTATAGATGAGCGCGGCAACTTCTTTTTGTGCCGATAATTCTCGAAATTGAATTTGTTCGTTTAGGGGTTGATGAGTTTGGTACTTATCAGCGACTAGGACGGACATTTCAACATCAATGTCTACTTCTGAGTACTCTTGTGCATGGTACAAGGCTATTTCTGGTTGTTGTGGCTCAATCTGGTGTTCCTTTAGGCCAGTATATAATTGTTGATATAGCAGTTCACAATAATGCCCCATTTCACTGAGATGAGGCACTTTTTTACGAATCGAGGCGATGGTTTGAGTAGGTACAGATTTGATGATGACTTCGTAGGGAAACGGCCGTTTCTGTTGTTCCAGTTGTTGTAATCTAGCGCCAATATGATCTAGTCGTGTTTGTTGAGCGATCAACGCTTGCTCCAACTCCGCTTGCTTCAAAAGCAGCATCCCTTTTAGTTGCTCAACAGAAACAGGTTCATCTTCTTGCAGCAATTCCCCAATTTGTTGCAAAGTGAGTCCCAGATCTTTGAGGGCGATGATGCGATGAAGTTGGGCTAATTGATCGATGGTGTAATAACGGTATCCTGTCCATTCATCGATATGTTCCGGAACCAGTAACCCCAATTTATCATAATGACGTAGCATTCTGGTGGAAACTTGCCCTAACTTAGAAAAATCGCCTATCTTAAACATAAATGCCTCAGACCATTAGCCAAAATAAGATGGAATTACCAATATACCCCAGATAAGAGAAGATGCGGTAATCCATTTCCAAGAGATGTGCATGTCAATCGTAGCAGTTGCTTTGGTGCGTAATAAAGAGAGGGCAACAAGAAAGAGCCAAATGATCCACGCGGCCATGACTGGCCAGGTTAATTCTCCAAAGATGGACAAGAATCCACCTAAAGGTTCCATGCTCATGGGAAAGGTGAGCAAGCCAATAATCAGTCCTGCCCAGCCCAAGCGAGGATCAAATAGTTTGCTTCTGAGCATCGTAACACCTAGCAATGTTGTCCATATTGCTTGGCATAAAAAACCAAGATGTTCGCCGATGGCCATACCTGCATATCGATTGAGCATCCCTTCAACAAAGGCGATGGTTTCCAGCGACGTTCCGTTGTTCATGGCGTCAACAAAATAAGGAACGACAATGGGCCAACGAATGAAGCCCAATAGTTGAAAGCTGCCGGTGAGGATGCCAAATACGGCCGTTGTTAAGGCAAGCGTCCTTCTTTCCGCAAATGAACGGTACAGCAAAATAGATAGCGACACCTGCGTCAAGCCGGTTAGGGCTAAAACATAATATGTGGGGATGATGATATGGCTGTTTTCTGCAAATAACGTCAGGCGCTGTGCTGCCGAAGCTCGTAGAACATCGGGAAATTCAAAGACAACGACTAAGATATTGAATGCGACCGATAGAGCAAAGATGTGGATGAGAATGGTAACGGCCGTTACACGATACAATTTTTGTTCAGTCATGGTTTATAACTCCTAAAAATGATTTGTTATAGCCACAACCGTACACCTTGACACAGTGTCAGAGTCAAGAATGTTTATAAGACATTATCGGATAAATTCACTGTTTAGCTTGCTATTTTTTACTTCCGATAAGTTCTATTGATTCGTATTAAACTCGTGTTCACGACAGATCAGTTCAGTGTCTTGAAGAGACAAACTTTCTAAGGTGAGTCCACACCGGAATTGTTGCGCTGACTCTTTTTGGAAATGACGGCACGTTTGGCAAACGCCAAAGGATTCTAAATTGTTTTGACGCTGCAGTTTGAATAAAAGTTGTTCTAATGCGTCTGTAATTTCGCTAGATAACTGATTATCATTCTCGACGGCTTGTAACAGGGGGAGCGGAAAAATACTGTCGAGTAAAATTTTCCCTTCGTCAGTTACCAACATATGCACTTTTCGCTTGTCTTCAGGGTCTTTCTGTCTTGTAATCAGCCCTCTTTTTTCTAGTGCCTTTAATGATTGTGAAACAGTTCCTTTGGTTAGCTGAAAATAGGTCGTAACACCTGCAGGTGTGTCACTATACCGATTACAGCGATTGAGGTAATCGAGCATTTGCAGTTGGATGGGTTGCAGTTGGTGCGTCGCTGCCACTTTCCATGTTTCGGCGCGAATCAGGTTATCCAGTCGTTCTAGATAGTCGTAGATTGAGTTGCTTTTGTTCATACCCTTATAGTATCGAATCAAAACCACCTTGACAACCTTTTCTTATTTCGCTAATATAGTATCGAATCGAAACTATATTAAGAAAAGGAATTTCTTATGAAAGCAGAAGTATATGATACGTATGTAACTAAAAATGATGGCACATTGATGCATTTTGACATTATTGTGCCCACAGCAACCAGTTATGAAGCCGTTTTAACGTTTGGTGCAACCTATTTGGATCATGTTGGGCAGGGGGGGCAGCAAATGGAATCTTCCCATTGCCGTTTTTGTCATATCGAGGAAGCCACACCTGAAATGGAAGCTGCAATTCAGGATGAGGGCTTTTTTATTATGCCTATGGAAGGTTGTCCAGTTTTAGCAACAAACAAGTAAAAAGGAGTCAAGTTATTATGTCAGCAATCGCAGGATATACATTTGGAAAAACAGAAACGGTATCGCCAATTTCTTTGGATGATTTGGATAAGTTGAAAACAACTATTTTGTTTACGGAAGAAGATCGTCATTATTTAGAAATGGCAGGCGAGGTTTTAGCAGATCAGGTTGAAGCTGTACTCGATGTTTGGTATGGGTTTGTGGGGGCTAATGAGCATTTGGTTTATTATTTTACGAATGGTCGTGGACATGCAGATACTGCATATTTGGCGGCTGTGCGAGCTCGTTTTGGACAATGGATTTTAGATTTGTGTAAACGGCCGTATGATCAATCGTGGCTAAATTATCAGCATGAAATTGCTTTGCGCCATCATCGCAGCAAAAAGAACAAAACGGATAATGCCAATGCTGTGGATCACATTGGTCTGCGCTATATGATTGCTTTTATTGTACCTATCACGTTAACAATGAAATCCTTTTTAGCGAATAAAGGTCATGATGCGGATACAGTTGAGCATATGTATAACGCCTGGTTCAAAGCGGTGACGTTAAGTGTCATTTTGTGGAGTGTTCCTTATACGGAACTTCATGATTTTTAATTGAAGATATGTTGTTTAATTGGTTCAATCTTCTTAGGCTTTAAAAAATTAATCGGGTAATGGTAGGGGCACACCGATGTGTGTGCCCAAGATCGGGGCTGACACACGGGTCAGCCCCTACCCGCAATCGTTACCCGTTTTAAAACTTAAACTACAACAAGATTGAACCAATTTGGTTATAATTCTGTCCCATGACAGAGATACCATTACATCATTTGCACCATCATCTAGACCAAGATGGCCTCCCGTACAAGATCGTCAAAATAGAAGATATTTGGCAACCTGATCAACATATTGCGCCTGATCGGCACAGTTACTATGCGCTTTTTTGGGTGAAAGAAGGGCAAGGGCAACACCTCATTGATTTTGAAGAGTACACAGTTCGTGACGACTCACTCTTTTTTATTGCTCCCGGACAGGTGCATTATTGGCAAATTGAAGGCTCATTTCGTGGCTATGCCATCTTATTCCTCCGTGACCTATTTGATCTCGATAATTTGACCACAGATTTTTTGCAGACGATAGATATTTTCCAAGGGATTCAATATGCAGATTTGATGTACCCCCGCGCGAG
>JBNKHS010000070.1:0-13479 GCA_050290485.1 Promineifilaceae bacterium (SeqCode)
AACCCTAAAAATAATTTGAGATTGTTCATTGCGCAGAGCACTATTCCAATAACTCATAAAATTAATAGTAAAAATAGCATATAAACAGTAGAGAATCGTCAGCTAATTCCTTGACGACAAGATAAAAATGGTAAAGTATTTATTCTCCCTGACTCTATTTATGCTCCTTTTAATTGCTTGCAATCCTGTTGATCTCGCGACACCTACAGCAACAGTTACGGCCGTTTCCAGCGCAACAGCCCACCCCATCCCTACTGCCACAAAAACCACCGTGCCTACCAGCTTGCCCACAGCAACAGTCACACCTGTTCCTACCACAGCAACGCCAATCTCACCAACAAACTTTTTCACCGATGAAACAGATGCTCCCGCCCCAACAACACAAATCGAAACGGGACAAACAATTTGGTTTGCGCGGGGTAATGCGATCTGGCGTACGGATTTGAATGGCTTAAATACAGAACGGATCTCCTCTGACCAATTTTTGGGTCGCGATACAGATGAAGTAGATTACCGCGATACGCAGCCAAAACTATCACCAAACGGCCGTTTTGTAGCCCAGTTATTTGATTATAAAAGCACGCGATTACTCGATTTAGGAACAGGGAACGAAATCATCTTACCTGGCATGTGGGAATTTGATTGGTCACCGGATAGTCGTTTTTTAGCTTATGTGCCCACCAGCCGACAAAGCTCAAATCAACCCATCATCGTTTATGATGTGCATCGTGGGCAAAACATAACATTAGTCGAGCAAATCCGTGGACAGGACGACATTGTCTTTTTCAATCTGGTTTGGTCACCAGATGGTACGCACCTGGCCTATGCTTGCTGTTTTGACTCCACTGAACCTTATGATGGGTCATCGACAGGTGAAATACAAAAAGTAACCGTTGCCACAGCTGAACGAATAAGCGTCGCTGAAGCCGTTTTTACGGTTGCTGGTGGCGCATCCCCCGTCTGTTGGCATGAGGGATATGTTGTCAATACGGAGCGGGAAAATGCACGACGCTGTAATTCTAACTCTACCCATAATTTGTTCAGCGCCACCTCTCCAAACAATTTGCACGCTATCTGGCAAAGCGTCAACGATGCCAACGAGGACTGGATCGCCACGCAAATCATCGTCTCCGACGCAACCAGTGATACAGAAGTTTGGACATTCGATTGGAACACAGCGACGCCGTTAGCGCTGGCTTGGTCGTTAGACGGCCGTTTCCTGTTTTTTAGCGATACTTCAGACAACGGCAGCATTTGGCGGTTGCAAGCAGACGGGACCGATTTGCAAGAGTTCATACCCAACGCGCAACTATTAGGAGTTATTGAACAGTGGCAGCGTGCATCAACAACCATAGAATGACCGACGTCACCCCTGCAAATGACTCTGGGCACTAATCAGCTCATCCCCAAACTGGCAAAATAGATCGCAATTAACATCTACATTTAGTTATTTAGAGAGGTTATCTCATGTATATTGCAGTCACTTACGCCATTTATATCGTTCTTAGTTTAGCCATCACTATCTGGGTGGGAACCACTTTATTCCGAAACGGCCGTATCTTTTTGCTCGAAGCGTTTCAAGACAACAAAGAAGTTGCCGATTCTGTCAATCAACTGTTGCTTTTAGCTTTCTATTT
Organism: Promineifilaceae bacterium (SeqCode); assembly: GCA_050290485.1. Lineage (GTDB taxonomy): Bacteria > Chloroflexota > Anaerolineae > Promineifilales > Promineifilaceae > JBNKHS01. The sequence continues at coordinate 1,638 of JBNKHS010000070.1, forward strand.
GCTCAACATCGGCTTTATCTCCCTCTTTTTGCACTTTGGCGATAAACCCACCAATTGGGTCGAATCTGTGGAGTATATCAGCATCAAAATTGGCGTTGTTCTTGTCGTTTCTGGCGGCATTCATCTCTTCAATATGTGGAACTTTGCTAACATCCGCAAAAAAGCAAGTGGGCAAGTCGTGAAACGGCCGTATAACAACGTCCACATCCAAAACGCCCCCCTGCGCGACCCCAAACGTACAACCCAACCTGTTTAGCTTTTCCCCATGCTGATGAACAGCTGCGATGCGTGATGCATAAAACGTGAACATCCACGCATCACGCATCACGTCACTTTTACGCAATCCGTATGAAATCTGAATAACCCAATTTTCAATAACACAACTCGACAAAAGGAACACATCATGAAAGTAGAACTCACTTACGCAACTTATATTATTTTGAGCCTCGGCTTAACCGTTTGGGTGGCCAGGACATTATTTAAAAACGGCCGTTTATTTTTAATCGACGCCTTTCAAGGGAACAAAGAGATGGCTGATGCTGTCAATCATCTCCTGCTGGTTGGCTTCTATTTGCTCAATGTTGGTTTTATCTCTCTCTTTTTGCGCTTTGGCAGCAAACCAGACAGCCTGATTGAATCCATTGAGTACATCAGCACCAAACTCGGTATTGTTCTCGTCGTATTAGGGTTTATGCACTTCTTCAACATGTGGAACTTCTCCAAGTTACGGCGTAAAGGAAGGGCAGATCGGCAACCCCCTCGTCATAACATTGAAGAAGAAACGATTCTTGCCTAATTAGGAGATTGAAATCAATGACGCAAAATACACCTTTAGCACATGTTTTTGCTAATTACAGCGATAATATTCCTCATGCTTTTTCAGAGCAGTTTTTAGCAACACCAGAGCGCGATTATGATGTTATTTTAGAAGGTAAGATGCACAAAATTTGGCATCATCCACATTGGTTTAAACCGCTCTTTTGGCTTCTTGGGAAAATGGGCATTCTTGTGCCCCAAGCCGGAGAGGACATTGCGACAACATTAGAGGTAATTCCGGGCACCTTTTCAGATGGAGCAGCATACCATGAATGGAATCGTACATTTGCCTTTGCCGAACCCATTCAATTTAATACGGCCGTTGTCTATGACACCAAATACCACAACATCGCTGACCGCGTGGGACCCAAGCACATGCTGCACATGGTGTGGGACGGCAAATTCACGCCACCAAACACCTTTACCTTAGACACAATCACCAATGCCTTTCATTGGCAGCAAAAGATCTTTTATATGCCTGATTGGTTGTGGAAACTGCTGTTGGGGCATGTCAAATTTAAGCAGCAAGCGCATCTTGATGAAGAGGATATGGTCGATATTGATTTGCGCATTTTGCACCCAATTTTTGGCGAGGTGTTTGGTTACACAGGTACTTTCCGAACGGTTCGTTATCCTAAAAAAGAGAAGGTATCATGAAACGGCCGTATTCCAATCTCAACATAGCCAAGTACCGCAACTGGTTTTACGCTGCTGCACTTTATAATCTTATCTGGGGAACGATTGTTATTTTTCGGCCCAATTTCCCTTTTACCTTATGGGATATTCCGCAGCCAACAGATAGTGTCTTGTGGCAAGTCGTCGGCATGTTTGTTTTGGTTTATGCCCCCGCCTATTGGTGGGCAGGATGTCATCCAGAAACAAATTACCACTTCATTCTCATTGGCCTCCTTGGCAAACTTTGTGGCCCCATTGGCTTTGTCTGGGCAGTGAGCCAAAACCAACTCCCGTTTGCATTTGGTTGGATCATTCTCTTCAATGACCTGATCTGGTGGCCTGCTTTTGCTGGCTACCTCCGCGAAGTTTACAGCCTAGTCGGTTTATGGCCGATGTTAAGAGGCAAATAAATCCTATATAATAGCGACATGAATCATTCCCCTCCTCCTTTGCTGATTAACACATTTCGCGTGGCGGCCGTACTGAAACTGGTTGGTGTTTTTGTCGCGATCTTTTTTGGCTATGTATTAGTTGAAGTTCTGATGATCGAAAAGTGGTTGGCGTCCCTCATTTTAGGATTTGGGCTCTTATTGTTGCTCTTGCCGTGGCCGAAACTATGGCCACAACAAGAAGGTTTACTCAATCATGTACAACTAATCACGGCGATCACGCTTGCGGTCATTAGTCCTTTTTTAGAGCTTATCCAAAGCGCATGGTCCCCTTTTACACCGTTGATGCGCTTGCCTTTGTTTGTGGAACGCTTAAATTGGAGCGTTGAGCAAATCAACAGTATCCATGCGCTGGGTCTGCTATTTGTCATGGTTCCTGTGGTTTTGGGTAGCTGGCAATACAGTTTTAGGGGGATGTGGGTCAGTTTAGGGCTCGCTGGCTTTTGTTATTTGCTCACACCGTTTTTCTTGCCCGCAGATGCGTTCACTTGGGGCATCTACGCCGTGCGTGGCTTTGTTTTACTAGGCACAACGTTGATCATCGCTTTTATTGTCAGCACCTTAGCCACAGAACAGCGCCGCGAACAAACGGCCGTTTCTCAAGCCAATGCCAAACTCGCAGCTGCCAATCGTAAACTGGCGCAACAAACGGCCGTTTTAGAACAGCTGACCATCAGCCAAGAGCGCAACCGCATGGCACGGGAACTGCACGACACGATAGCACATTCATTATCCGGCACCGCCATCCAACTACAAGCCGTGGGCACGCTGCTCAAAGTCAATCCAGAAGCGGCAGCCAGCGAGTTGGCCGAAGCGCAGCAACAAATTAAATCGGGGCTCGACGAGTCGCGCCGGGCCATTGCCGCCTTACGCGCCACCCCGCTCGAAGAGTTAGGCTTGGCCGAAGCGCTGCGCCAACGGTGCCACAATCTCGCCGAGCGCAATGGACTCATTAGCCATTGCCAAATTAGCGAGCTGCCGATTCTGCCCCCGCTGACAGAACAAACGATTTATCGTATTGTCGATGAAGCGCTGCTCAACGTGGAAAAGTATGCGCAAGCTAATGAGATTTGTGTTCAGTGTTCAGTGTTCAGTGGGCAGATTGCGGTGGAAGTGAAGGATGATGGGGTTGGTTTTGATTGGGAAAATGTGCGTGAAAACGGCCGTTTTGGCATCATTGGTATGCAAGAACGGGCTGATCTGATTGACGCCCGGCTGCAAATTGAAAGCAAAATCAGAAAGGGAACAACTGTAAAACTGGTCGTGGCTTATGAGTGATACAATTCGGGTTTTAATTTGTGATGATCAAGAAGTGGTGCGTAAAGGACTCAACATCATTCTTGCCCACAGTGAAGGAATTGAGGTGGTCGGGTTAGCTGAAAATGGTGAAGTCGCCATTAAAAAAGCAAAAACAGAACAACCTGATGTGATCTTGATGGATTTGAAGATGCCTAAGCTCAACGGTATTCATGCCACCCGTCGCATCACCAACGCTTTTCCCGCAATCAACATTATCATTCTGACCACATTTGACGGCGATGAGTGGGTTTTTGATGCCATCCGTGCGGGGGCATCAGGTTATTTGTTGAAGGACAGCAGTGGCGAAGAGATTGTGACGGCGATTAAGGATGTAAGAAACGGCCGTATCCATCTCGACCCCCAAATTGCAGGCAAAATCCTTACCGAATTCAACCGCCTCGATAAAACGCCCGTCAAAACCAAAGCCAATGATCCCGTTTTAGAATCCCTCACCGAACGCGAACTCTCCATCTTGCAGTTGATGGCACAAGGGCAAAACAATCAAGAAATTGCCGATGCCCTCTTCCTTGCTCCCGGCACCGTCAAAAACAATGTCAGCAACATTCTTGGCAAACTCCACGCCAACGACCGTACCCAAGCTGTCCTCACCGCCCTCCGCCGTGGCATCGTAGATTTGTAGACAATTATTCTGTTTTGCGTTATCCGTTATCAATTAGATTTAGGAATTGACCTGAGTTGGCTAATAGAACACTGATGACGCAGATTGCCTTGATTTACCTGATTTTTGTCAAAACAGCGCTTTTAAAATCATATAATCTGCGTTTATCAGGAAAATCCGCATTCTATTTTATATCTTCGAGTTGAGGTTAATTAACAACCGTCACATTTTTGCTGCGGCTCAAATGAGGTCAGCTCCCCACGTTGCCCAAATTCAAACTGACAACATTGCAACAAGCTAGCTTTGAGCATTTTGCGCCCCCGCTGTACACGCGACTTGGCGCCAGACAAAGAAATGTCTTGCCTCTCAGCAACTTCTCCTTGGGTTAAGCCTTCAATCTCCGAGAGGAGGATCGCTTCTTGGTAAGGGGATGGGAGCTGTTCGATAAACGGCCGTATACAACATTCTGCTAGCTCTTTGCTAACACGCTGTTCATCGTCTTCAGCAAAAGGCAACTCATCCGGCAATTCTGCCATCTGCTTTGGCATACGATAATAATCAGTAATGGCGTTGCGTGTAATTTGATACAACCAAGGCCGAATTTTCGTGTCATCACGCAATGTATCTTGCTTGGCAAACACCTTCGCCAAAACATCTTGTACAATATCTTCAGCCACAACGGGATCATTGACGCGCTTAAGAATAAAATAATAAAGTTGTTGGCGATACTCCGCCCAAAGTTGCTCGGTTAAAGGTAAAGTCGTTTCTTCCATTTGTTATCAAGTATAGTTCAATTTCAATTTTTAACGCCAAGAATGCAAGAGGCAAAAGAATGAAAGATTTTCTTTGCACCTTCCATCCTTTGCTTCTTTGCATTTTATATTAAAGTCTATCCGTTATTGGCAACCACAAGTGCCACTTTCGGTTGCCGCTGGTGTGCCACAGCACTCAGATTTTTCTGAGGGTTCACAGCAAGCTGCTTGTTTTGTTTCTGAACAGCAGGCATTAGAAACGGCCGTTTCTAATGCTGCGGCTTTTTTAGAACTGCTTTTCACTTCATCATTTGTTACTGTTTCTATGTGTTGCATTTTTTCGCTCCTAAATTGAATTGTTTATTAATTTCACTTAAGGAGACGCAGTGGCCTTAAAAAGGACGCAAATTGGTCAAACTTAACATTCTGCACCTTATTTTGTTGTAAAAACGGCACAATATATGTGCAAAATATAGATATTTGCCCAGAATCTTTGCAATATATTGACACCCCGTCTTTTTCTTGTACAATATACTTCATGAAACCAATAACTAAAAATCCAATCGTCCTCCAATTCTTGAATATCTTTGTCCTCATTCTTGTTTTGGTGATGAATGCCGCAGCAACTACACTCCCCTTGAACGGTGTTTCAACAGAAGAAATTTCAGATGCGCTCCCCTCTTACTTCACACCTGCAGGCTACACATTTGCCATCTGGGGTTTAATTTATGCGGCATTGATTGCCTTTGCCATCTACCAAGCCAGACCCGTTGAAAGGACACGGCCGTTTCTCGGTAAAATCGGCTGGCTGTTTATCATCAACGGCATATTCAATAGTGCCTGGATTATCGCCTGGCATTATGGCTACTACACTGTATCCGTAGGCATCATGCTCATCATCTTGGCAACCTTGATTGCAATCTACTTACGTCTAAATATCGGCTATCCCGATGCAGCAGTAACATGGCAAGATAAACTGTTTTACCAAGCGCCCTTTAGCCTCTATCTTGGCTGGATTACAGTCGCCACAATTGCCAACATTGCTAGTGTCACAAACCATCTCGGCTGGGATGGCTTTGGTATTACCGAACCTACTTGGGCCATGATTATGATTGGTGTCGCTGTTATTGTGGTTGTGTTATTGCTTATAAACCGTCGCAATTTAGCCTATGCGGGTGTCTTAGTTTGGGCATTGTTCGGTATTCGTGCATCCGCTACGGAAGCTGGTGAAGCCACATTAGCACTAGTTGCCATTGCAGCTGCTATCATCATCATAGGGTTGGCAATCCTTGGCTATTATCGCACACGCAATCAGCTAAATCAGCACAACCATGAAGCGCCACCTTTAACAAAGCCAATTTAATTACTCCTACCTATATAATCTACTTCTCCTCAAAAAGGCCATCTTGAAACAAGGCGGCCCTTTTTGTGTTGACAATTATGGTACGCCAAAGCAAAATTATGGGCTATGAATAAATTACAAAATGCTTCACGCTTGACAATGTTCATTTTTGGATTTTTAGCTCTTGTATTGGGAATCGTTGGCTTAAAAAGCCCAACAACCCTACTTAAACAAATGGGGTTTAAAGCAGTAGACCATACAAAAAGAGAGGACCATGATTATACTCACATTTTTGTGATGACCTCCTCAATGGCCTCGACAAATATGGGCATTTATTACATTTTGGCCGCCTTACTAAATGTTCGTCGTTTCTTTTATTGGACAGTGCCGTTTCGAATGGTGACATTTTCTGTTTTTTTAACGGCCGTTCTTAAAGGCATCGCCCCGCTTAAATTTATCTCCGTTGCCATTTGGGAATTAACGGGTGCATTACTCACTGGTTGGGCTTTGTGGCAAGAAGAAAAAGAATCTTCTTAATGAGCAACACAGCAAAAGACAAAACCCCTCCAACAACGCAAAGTGCGCATGCCCTTACCCATGATGAACTCACAGACATCATTGAGCTTTGTCTCTGGGCAGGACAAATGCTGCTACAAAGTGGTGCCAACAGTTTTCGAGTCGAAGAAAGTATTCACCGTTTTGGCACAGGATTGGGCTGCGATTGGTTAGATATTGTCATCCGCACCGAATCTATTACGATTACAGCTTCTAGCGGTAATGAGTTTCGCACCAAAACACGGCGCGTTGTTCATATTGGCATCAACATGGCCCGTATGATTGCCATCAACAAATTAAGTCGTGACGTCGAAAAAGGATTGTGTACACGACAGCAGGTACGCACCCAACTACACGAGATTACCGAAATTAAACATTACAATCGTTGGGTTGTGGTCATCATGGTCGGCATCGCTTGTGCCGCGTTTAGTCAGCTATTTGGCGGTGATTGGCCCGTGCTGGGCATCACTTTTGTCGCTGCAGCCATCGCCATGATCGCGCGCCAACAACTGGGCAAACTACATTTCAACCCTTTTATCATTGTCACCATATGTGCTTTTATCGCTGGCTTAATCGCCAGCATCGCCAATATACCTAATCTCACAACCGTCCCCGAATCTGCCTTAACAGCCTCGGTTTTACTACTTGTACCGGGGGTTCCTTTAATCAACTCCTCCCATGATTTTGTCCGTGGTTATATGAGCAATGGCATTACACGTGGCGTGCTGGGATTAATTATATCGTTATGTATCGCCCTCGGTTTAATTATCGCTATCTCAATCACTGGGGGCAGATTATGATTTCGGAAACGATTCAATTTTTATTACGCGATGCTTTTTGGTCAGCGATAGCCGCCGTGGGGTTTGCCATCTTATTTAACGTACCGCGGCAGGTGTTGTGGGGATGTGCCTTTGCTGGTGCATTGGGGCATGCGATTCGCACAGGACTCATTCAAGTTACAGGCATGCCTATCGAATCAGCTACGCTTTTGGCGGCAACGGCAATTGGCTTTTTAGGTGAACTTCTAGCTCGTCATTATCATATGCCCCGTTTGGTATTCACTGTGCCCGGTGTTATTCCTATGGTGCCTGGTGTATTTGCCTATCAAACAATGATTGGTATTTTTGAGGTGACAAATATTGCGGACCTGAAACCAGAAGAAGGGTTAGAAGCATTATTGACCACAGCTATCTTTGCTATTCGTACAGGGTTGATTTTGGCCGCTTTAGCAGTGGGTATTATTGCCCCCAATTTACTTTTTCGACGGCAAAAGCCCGTCGTTTAATGATTAGGATTTTTTTGTGGAAACCGGAGATTTATACTACCACATTCGACAATGCCAAAACAAAACATGCTGTTTTCGTTATCCAACTGTAGCCGGAAAAGGGATCAATTGCCCCGTTTGCAAATCAGATACAATTCCCTTCGAGCTTCCCAATAGAAAACATCGGGCAACGGCCGTTTCCCCCTCCCCGCAACATCATATCGAAGTGCTGGTTGACAATGTACGCAGCATCTATAACGTCGGTTCCATCTTCCGTACAGCTGATGGAGCTGGGGTACGACACATTTACTTGTGTGGCATCACAGCTACGCCAGAACATCCTAAACTCGCCAAAACAGCGCTTGGTGCTGATACCCAGCTTAATTGGTCCTATCATCGGAATGCGTTGGATACGGCCGTATCCCTCCAAGAAAAAGGGTATCAACTATGGGCGCTCGAAGAAACACCTGCAGCCATATCACTCTTCAACGCCCATCCCCCCACAGCCACCACTCCCCTACTCCTGATCATTGGCAATGAAAACATCGGCGTCGATCCCGCCATCCTCACCCATTGTCGACAAATCGTTCTTTTACCGATGCAGGGTGTAAAAGATTCACTCAACGTCTCTGTCGCCTGCGGCATCGCCCTCTATCAACTACAATTTGGAGCCCAACATGACAATTATTAAACATGATGACCTTCCTTTTCAAAAAGGATACCGAAGTAAAATTTTTAGCCGTAAACTTGTAGGTGAAACACTTTCAGCAAAAGAGTGCCAATTATGGGAACAAAAAATTCCGGTGAATGGTTACATTATCCCCCACAGCCATCCAACAGAAGAAATCATCACGTTATTATCTGGAGAGGCTGAGGTAACCCTCGGAGAAGAAAAAACAATTGCTCACGCCCCAGCAACGCTTTTCATCCCATCCCATGTCATTCACAGCTTAACAAACATTGGCCAAGAAGAAATTTCATTATTGGCCTTTCTCCCCACCAACAACCCACAGGTAATTTATCCATCACCTCCTGCCCCTGTTGTTTGGGATTGAATTGTTATTCTGTATCCTCAGTGACCGGTACAACGCAGCGAAAACCAACATTGGGATTATCGCGAATGGTTGCCCCTTCGCTATTACGATTGGTCGTGCGCAAACTGTCTGGAAGACTGTCATACCCTCCACCACGAATAACACGGCTGCTCTGTGTGTTATCCCAAGGTGCTTGCGGATTTTCTCGTGGAGCTCGATCATAAAAAATGGGATCATACCCATCAAGTGTCCACTCCCACACATTCCCAGCCATATGGTACAAACCAAATTCCGATACCCCTGCAGGCAAGCTATCGACAGGTTGTAAACTACTAAAGCTGTTAACACCAAACACGGCCGTTTCTTCAGTAGGTAATTCTTCACCCCAAGGATAGAGACGTTCTTCTCGCCCTTTGGCAGCAAACTCCCATTCTGCCTCAGTTGGTAGACGACCGCCAATCCATTCACAATAGGCACGTGCTCCATACCAACTCACATTATTAATCGGATAATTCTCAAAATCAGGTGCAGGAATATAATCACCCTCAAAATTGTTGGTCAGGCGGCTAAAACGCGTTTCAAATTGCGTATCAAGACAAGTCCATCCGAAGCAATTATTCACATAACCGTCTATATCATTTAAGAACGCCGCGTATTGAGCAATACTCACTTCATACAAATCAATGTAATAACTATCAAGGGTTACCAGATGGCGCGAATATTCGTCTAAGTTCTCGTCCTCTGCCCCGACGGGACCACCCATTGTAAAGGTCGATCTGGGCAACAACACCATCGGCATCCCATCTTGCTCTCTTGTCTCTACAATTAACGGCGTGGGAGTAAATGTCGGTGTCAGGGTGGGTGTGGACGAAGCTGTTTCTGTTGGCGATGGTGTCTCTGTTAACAACGGGGGTCCTGTTAACTCTGCTGTTTCTGTTGGGGTAACGGCATCATCAATTGTTGCTTCTTCCGAAGGCACAATCGCTACTACTTCTGTTGTTTCAGTTGATTGCGGTTCAGGTGTGGCTGTAAATACGGCCGTTCCTGTAGGAGATGGGGTCTCTGTTTCCAACACGCCTTCAACACCCAAAACAGATTTTGCGGTAGCAAAAAGTTCGGGTGAAGTGGTTGCCACTTCTTCAATAGCCCCCGTAATCACTTGCGGATTGGTACTGATAAAAGCAACAGGAATCCCCACAGTAATAAGGGCCAACATAATAATCGATAAAAAGAACAACAAAAAACAGCCACGGGAACTGCGTTGCTCTTTGGCTTCTACCGTTTGACTCGTTGTTATTTGCGCCTGCGAAGGGGGCATAACTACAGCCGCAGGCATGGGTGGGAGATCTAGCTTTCGTGAAGAAACGGCCGTTGCTGGAGCCGAAGTCGCCCCAACCGCAGGCGTCGTCATTACCATGGCCACATCCGTAACGCGTGATGCCATATCAATTTGCAAAGCGCCATCCAATGCTGTGGTTAACTCCGCCCCCGTTTGAAATCTTTTCTCAGGCTCTTTCGCCATCGCTTTCAAAATCACATGCTCTAAGGCAGGATCCAATACAGGATTTACCTCCCGCGGTGGCGGTGGATTCTCACTCATATGCTGCATCGCCAACACCAATGGATTTTGATTGGCAAATGGCACCCGCCCCGTAAACATCTCATACATCATCACGCCAACAGCATATAAATCACTTTGTGGAACCACACTTGCCGAAGACATTGCCTGTTCTGGTGCAATATATAAAGGTGACCCAAAAATTTCACCACGCGTTTCTGTGTTGGCTAACATGGCTAACCCAAAATCAGTTAAATAGGCATGTCCCCCGCGATCCAACATCACATTCGATGGCTTAACATCTCGATGAATAATCCCCTTTTGATGAGCATAGTCCAACGCATTACAAATGCCGCGCACAATACGTCCTGCTTCATCATAAGGAAACTGTTCCTTTTTTTGCTTAAAATACGCCATGCGCGTTTGTAAATCACTTCCCTCAATGTATTGCATCGCCATGTAAAACATGCCACCGTCTTCACCATAGCGATACAAACGTACAATATTTGGGTGCTCTAGCTGTGCAATGGCTTGCGCTTCGCGTGAAAAACGATCTCGATAATCGTCATCACCACGATGAGAGAAATCTATCACTTTGATAGCCACATTACGATGCAAATTAACATCCACGCCACGATAAACGCGGGCCATGCCTCCTTTGCCTAACAACTCACCTAGCCGATATTCATCAAGTTGGGTGCCCTGTAGATCATCAGTTTGCAAACTAATGCCACGTAAAGCGTGCTCCAGTGCATCCATCAACCCTTTACCTGTTTGATAGCGATCTTCAGGCTTTTTAGATAATGCTTTGAGCAAAACATTATCTAAAGCCGCATTTAGCGCAGAATTTTCTTCACTAGGAATAGGTGGAGGCAACGTCAGGTGTTGCACAGCAACACTGGTCGGCGACGGATCATCAAAAGGAACACGACCTACAAGCATCTCAAAAAGAATGACTCCCAAAGAATAAATATCACTTTGGGGAACAGCGGCACCAGATTGATGAGACTGTTCGGGAGCTGTATACCAAGGGGAGCTAATGACATATTTTTCATCCCCTTCAGCTAAATCCATTGCCAGCCCAAAATCAGTTAACACAATTCGTTTTTCCGGCTCAGCCGAGAAGTCTGTTAGCTTTGCATTGCTATCTAAAATCGTTTTGCTTTTTTCTTGCGCCAACATAATATTTGCTGGCTTTACATCGCGATGAATAATGCCTTTGCTATGAATGTAATCCAATGCTTCGGCAAACGCTCTGCCAATTTGGATCACATTTTTATGAGGCATCAATCGGTTTTCTTCACGATGATTTTGCAAAACCTGTCTTAAATCTGCCCCTTTAATGTATTCCATGACATAGTAATAAATACCATCATCTTCACCAGCGTCATAAATCTCGACAATATGTTCATGTCGCCATTTGGCGATCGACTTCGCTTCTTGTACGAACCGTTTTGCATAGGAAGCGTTTTCCTGAAA
>JBNKHS010000071.1:0-13479 GCA_050290485.1 Promineifilaceae bacterium (SeqCode)
ATTTCATATACAGCAGGCGTTTTTGCTTCAACTTCTTTTGAGCTAAATCCAGCCGCTGTCATTAAATCGAGAATAATGCGCGAGTCGGTTTTGCCACTAAATTTATACTCTTCTAGTGGTCCTGCTGTTGCAAAAACCTGTTCTAAGGCGTAGCGCAAAGTTTCGCGACCTGCACCATTGCTGCGAATCAGTGTGCCGTCTATATCAAAAAGTAAAAGTTTCACGCGTTTAGTATCATTTCTAATTGTGGCCAAATTGGTTCAGTGGGCATTGGTCGTGGGGGTACGGCCGTTCCCATGGGAATGCCACGTTCTGTCAAAATTTGCTTAATTCCCCCTATTCTCGCACCTGCTGGCATTTGCGCAAGCATTTGATTGATCTTGTTATGAATCTGTTGCGCCTCTGCAAGATTTCCTTGGGCAAAAGCTTGGGTTAAAGCGACAAACGGTTCAGGAACGGCCGTACTCAAACCACTAATCAACCCATCTGCACCCATTGCTAAAGACCCTAATGCAATCGCTTCATTCCCGGCCAACACCATCGTGTGTGTGGGCGCGGCAGCAAGCAACTGCCGAATCATCTGTGCATCCGGTCGACTGCACTTAACTCCAGCAATGGAAGGTAATTCATTGCCTAAACGCGCTAACAAAGCAGGTGAAATACCATTGACCGCCATTTGAGGAATATCGTAAAGCAATAACGGTATTTCGGACACAGCGTTGGCAATGGCGGTGTAGTAAGCTGCCAAGCCGTCATCATGCATCCCATAGAAAAATGGGGTGACGACAGCAATCGCATCAGCACCTATTTCCTGCGCGTGTTGCGACAACATGATGGTATCGACGAGATTGTTTGTCCCTGTGTGTAAGATGACAGGTACACGATTATGGGCAGCAGATACGGCCGTTTCCTGCAAAATCTTCCGCTGATCCAGTGAAAGTAAAACACCTTCCCCCGTCGTGCCCCCAACAAATAAGCCAGAAGCACCCTTTTCGATAAGAAAATCAACCAGTTGTGGAATGGCCTCTTTATTGACCGAATATCCATCTGCTTGTAAAGGGGTTGCCATTGCTGGAGCAACCCTACCTGATAAATTTGATTTTAATTGCGCTATTTTTTCTTTCAAAATAACATCCTCAGTATCGATTAGGGAGAAATCTTTAGCAAATAAATCGTGTTAAAGATTCCTCCTCTCGATGACTCTCAAAATGACAACTATCTACCTAAAAGCTGATGGCTAACTGCTGACAGCTATTATAGAAACTTCGCTTCTGCTTCCGTCAAGGCAGCTTCAAACAATTGCAGACCTTCCTCCACCAATGGTTTGGGAATATTCAACGGTGGTGTTATACGAATGGAATTCGCACCACAAGGAATGAGCAGCAAGCCACTCTCAAATGCTGTTTGTATAACATGATTGCGCAGTTCAACTGCACGTTCTTTCGTTTCTCGATCTTTTACGAACTCGATTCCAATCATCAAACCACGGCCACGTAAATCGCCAATGCTGGGATGACGCGTTTCCATTTCCGCCAAAGCATCCATAATGTATTGCCCCGTTTCTGTTGCTTGTGCCTGCAATCCTTCTTCTTCGATTACATTTAAGGTTGCTAATGCAGAAACGGCCGCAACTGGATTCCCCCCATACGTCGAGCCATGTGCGCCAGGTGTCCATGCCATCACTTCTTTGCGGGCAATAATGCCGCCAATCGGCATCCCGCTGCCAACCCCTTTGGCAAAACAAACAATATCTGGCTCAACACCCTCATGTTCAATCGCCCACCACTTACCAGTGCGTCCCACACCACTTTGAATTTCATCGGTAATCATCAAAATGCCATACTTGTCGCACACTTCGCGCAACCGTGGGAAGAAGTTTGGTGCTGGTACAAGGTACCCCCCTTCCCCTTGAATTGGCTCGACCAACACGCCCGCAATATCTTCAGGAGCGATTACCTTGTCCATCAACACCTCTTCCAAATAATCAATGACAACATCACCGTAATCTTTGTCTAATGGATTGGCTAAAATGGGGCGATAATCATTGGCATAAGGGAGGTGGACAACTCTTAATCCAACTTTGTACCGCGCCCGTTGCACATATTTGCTGGCGGTAAAAGATAGCGAGCCTAAGGTGCGCCCATGAAAACCACCTAAAAAGCCCAAAAACTTAGAACGTCCTGTTTTATACATTGCCAATTTAAGCGCAGCTTCAACTGCTTCTGTCCCGGAGTTGCCAAAATAAACAATTGAATCGTCATTCCCCATAGGGGCAATTTGTCGTAACTTTTCTGCTAACTCAATCGCTTGCGGATAGAAGAAATCGCTGAGGCAAATATGCCAAAATTTATCGATCTGTTCATGCACTGCTTGGGTCACTTTTGGATGGCGATGCCCAACGTTGAGTACAGCAATTCCAGCCATAAAATCAATGTAACGTTTGCCATCTACATCCCAAACTTCCGATCCTTCAGCACGATCCACAACCAACGCGTATTCGCGGGTATAAGATGGGGATAAAACTGAAAAATCTCGATCGATTAACGCTTTGCCAATTGGCCCAGCACCATTTGTATTAAAATTCATAGTGGGTACATCTCCTTGTACGATGTGTCAGGTATTCGAGTGTCAGGTGTCAGGTATAGGAATAAACACCTGACACATCAGCACTTGACAGTTGACACGAATTGTTATTCTGGTTCGATGGTAAACAAAAGTGGATACCCTTCAAGCTGGGCGGCGAAATGGGCTTTGCCAACTCGTTTTTTTGCTTCAGGTAAGGGTAATGTGCAGACGTATGCCATCCCTTCTAAATGAGCAATGAGCATGATGTGTTCTGCTTGTAAGGGATTTTGTTCGAAGATGCGCTGCAGGATAATGATGACAAACTCCATCGGGGTGATGTCGTCATTATGAATAATGACCCGATACATCGGTTCAAAATCTTCATCTTGAATGGTGTCAAACTGTTCCTCAAACTCACGTTCAAGGTCTAACCGTACATCCATATAACTTCCCTGTTTGTTTCCACAATGACGCAATTCTACATGAACATGCAGATTGGGTCACAAAAGTTCATATGTTGAAACAGGACGAATTGGGAATTGTGAACGGCCGTTTCAAATAGTTAATTTCTTGCGTTGGCTGTCCCCTGTTCATTGTTGACTGTTGATTGTTAGAAAACGGCCGTTTTCTTTCTCGCTAATGCGTTACAAATTATTCCCCTTTACAATTCCCCACATTCAATATTAAGCGGAGGCAAGCAAATGGAAAAGGTAAATTTAGCGCAGAAATTGACGCTGTTTAATGATTTATGGAGCCCAAAAATTGTTGGCGAGTTGAACGACTCGTACGTGAAAGTGGTGAAGGTACAAGGGGAGTTTGTGTGGCATCATCACGAAGATGAGGATGAGTTGTTTTTGGTCTTAAACGGCCGTTTGCAAATCCAATTCCGCGATAGAAACGTGTGGCTCGACGAAGGAGAAATGTTGGTTATTCCACGTGGTGTGGAACATCGTCCTGTCGCTGAAGAAGAAGTGCATATTTTGCTGCTAGAACCCAAAACCGTTCTAAACACCGGCAACGTCATCGACGACGAAAAAACCAACGAAGCGGAGTGGATATAAACAAATTCACGTAGGGGCAGACCCACGTGTCTGCCCCAAAAGATCCGTCAATCAATTACCAAGCATACGCCATGGGTGCTTCACCACCAGGTCCGGGGAAAATCTCATCCAAGCGTTGCAAAACATCTTCTTCTAGCTTAATTTCTGTTGCACGGATAGCACTTTCAAGTTGTTCCATTGTGCGTGGCCCAATGATTGGGGCTGTGACAATCGGGTTATGCAATAACCAAGCCAGGGCAACCTCGCCAGGGGGATGTCCGATTTCACGACACAATCCTTCATATGCTTCCAGTTTTTCGCGGTTTTCCTCAACCTGTTTCTCGAAACCTTCTCCTTTACGACGACCAGTTTCTAGCTTTTCTAACGCACCGCCCAACAAACCACCACCAAGCGGGCTCCATGGAATAAAGCCTAAGCCATAATGTTCAGAAGCTGGAATGACTTCTAACTCCACAGTGCGGTTATTGAGGTGATAGATACTTTGTTCGCTGACCAACCCCATCATGCCCCGTTTGGAGGCTTCCTGGCAAGCCGTTGCAATATCCCAGCCAGCAAAATTGCTGGAGCCAACATAGACGACTTTGCCTTGATTGATCAAACTGCCAAACGCAGACCATGTTTCATCCCAAGGGCAGTTACGGTCGATATGGTGCATTTGATAAATATCGATCCAATCGGTTTGCAATCGTTTGAGGCTGCCTTCGACATGCTTACGAATCTTGTAAGCAGAGAGGCTGCGTCCATCGCTGTTCACTTCGGGCAAATTCGCTTTGCGCGAGACAGGATTGTAAACCTTGGTAGCCAATACCGTGGCTTCCCGGCGTCCGCCACCCTGTGCAAACCAACGACCGATGATTTCTTCGGTTGAGCCATGTTCCGTATCCCAGCCATACACATCAGCCGTATCAAAAAAGTTGATACCTGCCTCAAGTGCGCGATCCATAATTATATAACTATCTTCTTCTGACGTGTGCCAGCCAAAATTCATTGTCCCGAGACAAATGTTGCTTACCAACACGCCATGTTTTCCCAATCTTCTATTTTCGATTGCCATAATAAATTAAACTCCTTCTTGTATACTCTTGATTTTAGACTGATTTTCGGGTTTTTCTATAAAGTGAGGCGATTAACATTCATCCCTTATTTGACGCATATTAGTTCATGGCGCTGTTTGGTAGAAGGTGTACGGTTCGTTCTGAATTTCGCGGACAAGGATTAGGTAAGCAGTTTTTTACATGGGTGATTAACCGAGCGAAAACAAGAGGATGTAAAATCCTCCAATTAACCTCAGACAAACAACGTCCGAATGCGCTGCGTTTTTATGAAAGTTTAGGCTTTAAAGCCTCCCATGAAGGATTTAAGATGCACCTGAAGTAGTCTCTGCTGATTGTTCTGCATTATTTGCTTCTTCTTTCTCCTCAGCTTGAGCCGCTGCTTTTTCGGCTTCATTGCGTTTTTTCTCTTCGAAGAAGGCGGTTACGGCCGTTTCTAACGTTGGGAAAAAATGATAAGACTCAATCGTCTCTAGCAGCCCATATTGGATCATCTTATCTTTGACCGGATCTTTAAGTTCGGCAAAAGCGAGATGAATATCACTGTCATTTAGCTCTTCATCAAGATCAACCAACATTTCGGCTGCGGTTGTATCGATTTCAGTCACAGGTTCGGCAGCAACCAATACCCAGTAGGGTTTTTCCTCAGCTTGGGCCACTTTATCGCGCACCATTCTGCGGAAGATGTTGGCGTTGGCAAAAAAGAGGGGGGCATCCCAGCGCAGCATAATCAACCCATCAATGAGGGTCGCATTCGGATGACGGGTAATGTCATGATACCCTTCAATGCTGCTGGGTTTCCCTAAAACGGCCGTATATGGCCGCCAAGAGCGCTCAAAGAATTGTAAAATGGAAACAATAACTGCAATCACAATCCCTTCCAGTACCCCGACCATCATGACCCCCAGCGCACAAATAATGGCCAAAATAAATTCGCTCTTGCGCATTTTGAAAAGGCGTCTTAATGCTTGCAAATCAAATAACCCAATAGCTGCCGTAATCACAATGGCCGCCAAAGCTGGTTGAGGTAAATCTTTGACCATACCGGGAACAAACAGCAGCATGCTCAAAACAAGTGTACCAGCGAGCACCCCTGTTAACTGTGTCTTGGCTCCAGATTGCTCAGCAACGGCCGTTCTGGAACTACTGGTACTTACTGGAAATCCCGTAAACAAGCCTGACAATAAATTTGCTGAACCAATACCAACCATCTCTTGATCGCTGTTAATTTCATACCCTTTACGCGCCGCAAAACCGGCAGACACAGAAATAGTGTCCCCAATGGCAACCAACGAAATACCCAATGCTGTCGCGGCAAGGATAGGCATGTCGACCAGCTTAACAGCTGGGAAGTCTGGTTTAGGGAAACCTTGCGGCAGCACACCAACTGTTGAGACCCCTCTCGCTGCCAAATCGAAGGCAACCGTGATGAGAATTGCACTGATGACCGCAATTAAAATACCAGGCCAAGTTGGTCGCCACTTTTTTAAACCCAAAATAATAATTAAACAAAGAGAACCAATGCCAAACGCATATAAATTGGCATCGCTGAAACCTGAAAGGATCGCCTGAATCTCCTGCAAAAAAGTGTCTGCATCGATAGAAATCCCTAGTAATTTTGGCAGCTGCCCCACAAAAATAGTAACCGCCAAACCCGCTAGATACCCTACACGTACAGGCATTGACAGTAAATCGGAGACAAACCCTAAGCGGGCAACACCTGCTCCCACACAGATGAGCCCCACAAACAGAGCCAACATACCCGCCAGGGCAACGGCATACGCTTCATCTCCCATTGCCAAGGGCAAAATCGCAGCAGCAATCATTGGTCCTAAAGAAGAATCAGGGCCTAACACAAGAAAAGGAGATGGGCCAAAAACAGCGTAGGCAAACAAACAGACAACAGTTGTATACAAACCGGTAATGGGTGGCAAACCCGCTAGTTCTGCATAGGCCATTCCTTGCGGTACCAATAAAGCACACAAAACAACACCAGCAACAATATCTTTGAACAACCATTCCCGATTATAGGTACGTACGGCAAGAATACCGGGCATCCATTTTTGGGCACGATCTAACTTTGATTTATGGGGTACTGAACTCATTAATAAAACAGTCTCCTCTTTTTTGCAATGTTATTTTGAGCTCTAAATGCAGCTAATTATTCATTTTCCATATCTGCGGCAACAGGGTGTTCATCATCTACAGGTTTATGGCTTATCAATTCA
The DNA here is from genome assembly GCA_050290485.1 of Promineifilaceae bacterium (SeqCode). Taxonomy (GTDB): domain Bacteria; phylum Chloroflexota; class Anaerolineae; order Promineifilales; family Promineifilaceae; genus JBNKHS01. The sequence goes on from JBNKHS010000071.1 coordinate 6,907, forward strand.
GCTATCCAATAATTATCGGGATCAGGTTCTAAAACCAATTGTTTGATCCCCACAGTAACGGGCACAGCTAAGATTGCTCCAAGTGGGCCTAAAATTAATCCCCAAAAAACAACAGAGATAAATACCATGACCGGGGCAATGTCTAACCCTTCCCCCATCATTTTGGGTTTGATGAAATCGTCGATAGCTGAATTAATGGCAATAAAACCGACAAGGATGACCAGCGCTGTAACCCAGCCAAATTCTAATAAACCTAGCAGTAGAGGGGGAATAAGGGCCAGGATAAAGCCAACCATGGGAATGTAACTTAGCAACCAGGAAAGGACACCCCAAAGGATAGCAAAATCAACACCAATAATCGACAAAAAGATGGCATTAATTGCCCCAGCAGCCATGCCGACATTGTTGGTAATAATAATGTAATGACGAATGTCGTTATTAAATTTGTACAACCGCTTAAGACCTGGATTCCCATTGTGGATCAGTCTTTCTGTTTTGGCAGCAAATCCTGATGCGCCAACAAGTAAAAATGCCAAAATCAGCAACACTGTAATGCCATCGGATAAGATGCCAATAAAACTGCTCAACAGCTCAGTTACAAAATCAATAAGTTCGGTGGGCTCAATTAGGGCAGCCAATGAGTCCAAATCTTGGATATCGGCTCCAATAGATTCTAAAAAGTCAAATATTTGATTATTGATGTGTTCTAGTTCGGCAGCATATACAGGAACGGCCGTATTGAGTTGGGCCAATGAGTAAATAAAAAAAAGAAAAAGCCCCACCATAATACCCACGACAGTCACCATTGTCGTCAGCAACGCCAGCCAATTGGGAAACCTCTTTTTTGTTAACCACACCATAAATGGAGTAAAGACAATACCCAAAATGAGAGCAACCATAATCGTATTGATAAAATCACTATACGCATTCACGGCAAAAAGCGTAATGCCTAAGCTAGCGGTTCCAATTAAAAAACGAGTTAATTGCGAAAAGTGGGCATCATTATTCATGTAAACATCCAATAATTCATTCTGAACCGGGGCGAATCATTCCTTGTGTCGGTAAACCCAACCCATCGATACTGTCGTACATCAATTGAATAACATACTTGCCATTATGGGAATAGCTGCCAGGGTCTTTAGCCACGTATTGATAATTGTATGCTGCTTGCAGCAAGCGTGGTGTCCAGGTGGTGTAATTTTCGCCTGTCTCTGTTAGAAAACGGCCGTTTTCATAATCAATCATCACCACATTTTCATGATTCAAGGTGTACAGTCTCATGCCTGCTAACAGCTTTTGTTGCATCGTTTTCACTTCACCAGACAGTCCCTCTGTGATGTCTCCGTCTCCATCATAATCGACATTGGTTAAGCGAATGTCACGCACGTTCTCAAGTGTCGTTGCTCCTAGATGACAAGCACTGCAATTTTCTACATTTACTTGCAAAGTATGAGAATCATGGCAAGTTATGCAGGTATCAAAACCATGATAAAATTTTTCTTGATAACTTTTCCCCTCATATTCCCCGCCTCCCCTAGCCTCTGTTCCATAAAAAGTGGGACCTGCTGGGTTATTGTGAATATTGGGAAAATTTAATTCTTCGTCCACTACATCCAGTTCTTTGCCGTTTATTGTTTCGATTAACTGTTTTGCAGATGCTCGCCCTTGATGACATTCCATACAATTCGACTCCATCCCCAAATTGTGGATTGTAATACCTGAGGGCATAACGGTCGTATCTTTTGTCTCGGCCACATCATGATGACACGCGTCACATTCCACTGTTGTCCCAATCGGAACGGGGCCATCTACTTGACCCGCTGTCTTGCCATCTACGCCCAGAAAATCATGATACCCAACTGTACTATGGCATTTAGCACAGTTTGCTGGAATCTCTTGTGGCGAATCATCATTCCAACGAGAAAATGAAGGCGCTTCAGAATTGGCATGTGCGGAACTCTCCCATGCCGTCTCGATTTCTGTTTCCCCCTGTGCCTCACAGGCAACGAGGATAAGCACGCATAAAATAAAAACAATGTGCAAAACAACAGGATGTTGCTTTGAAAATGGCATAATTTTTCTCCTAACCCATTTAAGATAAAAATAGTCCAAAGAGTAAAACGGCCGTAATCAGTAAAACTATCAAAATAACCACAAATTGTTTCACAATAATATGATGCATAACTTTCTCACAACTAAATCATGTCAAAACGCTCGGTCAGCACATAATGAGATGGCACACCCACTGCGGGCAATGCCTCTTCCATGGCATCCATCAACGGACCAGGACCACAGATCAAATATTTATAATGCTTGTATTGTCGCGGTAAATATTTACTCATGATCTCGGCATTAACAAAGCCTATCTCTCCTTCCCAATCGTCTGTGGGAGCACTTAAAACAGGAATAAAATGCATATTGGCTAGTTTTTGCTCTAATTCAAGCAATTGATCATAAAAGGTCATACTTTCCAAATCACGTGCACCATAAAACAGGTATACAGGACGGACATCCTCGCGCACAACCATCGTTTGCAGCATCGAATAAAGTGGCGTAATGCCCACGCCCCCACCGATAAATACATAGCCCATTGCCTGTTCACGATCCATCGTAAACACACCATGCGGGCCATCTACCCACACCAATTCACCCGGTTTTATTGCCGGCACTTCCTTGCCCGACCAATCACCCAAATTTTTGATCGTAAAGGAAATATCCCCGCTTTCATCTACATCCCCAATTGATGACAGAGAGATTGGATGTTGGCCCATACCAAAAGGAGTCCGACCAAATTTGAGCCATGCAAATTGGCCTGGATGAAACTCAAATCCTTTGTGCCCATGTGGGCGCAAAATTAAGGTGCGTGCATCACCACGTTCTGGTCGATTCTCCACGACTTCCCATCTCTTTTTCCAATTCTTAATTGGAACCCAAATTTTATAACGGCCAATTAAAAACAAAACAATAATTGCATAAACAACCCAAACTACTTTCATGAGGATTGTCGTTGTGTAGCGTCCTAAAATAAAGATATGTACCAATGCGGAAAAAATGACGATCAAGGCAAAAATGCCATGAATCCCATACCAAATTTCATATTTTATTTTGAGCTTTTTACGCCAAATAGATGTTGCAATCAACAACAATAGAATAAAAATCGACAAAAAGGCAGTGATCGTTGCTGGATGAGCGCAGCTTGCAAATGGGTTAAGCCAACATCTAGCAGGATACCCTGAAATGATCAAAATAATGGGATGTGCCAATACGAAGCCCAAAGCGACCAACCCCATTAAGTTATGGAAAAGTTGTAATGAATCCTCGCCAAATGGCTGTGCTGCCGCTTGGATACGAGAGATTAAGGCAAATTCCATGCTCATTAAAGCGAAGCCGACAAAGCCAGCCGCAACAGCAACTTCTACCCAAAAGGGTTGGGCAATACGTTGTGGGTTTGATACGGCTGCTGTAAACAAGGGCAATAAAATGAGGAAGAAATAAAGGCCATACCAAAGTATGCCGCGTACAATAAGGATCATGTAGTTTGTCTCTTAGTTATTATTTCGCTTGCTCATTTTTGTTTAGCCTGAGGAAACGGCCGTATCCTCACCGACCAGCTTGCGCATTTGCAACCCCAATGTAAAGACCAAGCCAAGCATACTGGCATACATTAAAAGCCCAACACCAGCTTTGAACGCACTCGTTCGAGAATCATTATAAAGTTGGGATAACACTTCAACCGCACTGTTATCCAGCCCTGCCTCAGCCAATGCTTTTTCAACCTGTTGTCCAGACATCAATTGCACACCTTCTTCTGACGCATCAATTAATGGTTGCCGGAATTCCTCTGGGATTGCGGTACTTTCAGCAATACTGTCTTGCATCCCTACCGACAAAACAACCAACATAATTGTGCCCACAAGCGCTACACCAATCGAGTTGCCAAGCTGTTCAAACGTTGATGATAGCCCTGCCGTTTCGGCCGTGTTTTGCGGTGGAACAGAAGAAAGGATTAGGTTTAAAATTTGAGAAGCGATCAATCCCATCCCAGCGCCAAATAAAAACCCAGATGCCAGGTCTGTTGGTGAAGCCCCTGGATTGATGGTCGCTCCAAATACACCTAAACCGGCAATGGACAGGATAAAACCAACTTGAATAATGCGCTTAGCATAAAAACGAGCGGATAATCGAGCCCCGATAATGGCTAATAGCAGCAAACTAATGGAAAAGGGCATTAAAGCAACACCAGTTTCCATGGCTGTAAACTCAAATGTCAGCTGCAAAAGTAAGGGGAAAATATATAAAAAAGCGGCCGTTACGCCGACTTGAATAAAACGTACCGCAAATCCAGCCTTAATCCCTTCCGTCTTAAAAATTGATGGTTTAAATAAAGCATCATGCCCTTTCTCCTCTTGACGATGTTCCCACCGGAAGAGAAGCATGATGAATAGAAAGCCAAATCCAATTAAAACAGGTGTAATCGAAAGCCCCAGAGGTGCAATTTCTATACCACCAATGATGAAGATCTCTTTTGCTAAAAAGAAACCATATTTTTGCGCCAACAAAATGCCCAAGACAATACTAGACCAGCCCAAGATAGATAATCCTGCACCTAAAAAGTCGAACTTGGGACGATTTTCTAGGGCAATATCTTTCTTTAAATAACGTGAGAGTACGAGAACAATAACAACAATTAAAAGTTCGGTTCGGAACGCCCAACGCCAACTGTAAAAGGTCGTAAAAAAGCCCCCCACAATAGGGCCAACTGCAGCGCCGACGGCACCGACTGCACCAATCATGCCATAGGCAAAAGCAAGGTCCTCGCCTTCATATTCACCCCGTAGCAAAACCTGAATGTTGGGGATCATTAAAGCACCACCAATGCCTTCTAAAACAGACCATCCAATGATCAATGTACTCAAGCTGTTGCTAAAAGAGGCTATCGTTGTGCCTAAGCCATAAATAATGAGGCCAATGACAAATATTCGTTTCTTGCCAAAAATATCGGAAAATTTGGCACCTATCAATATCGATGCCGCCATCACTAAGGCATAGATCGAAATAGCCGATTGCACACCAGTTACGGTTGTGTTTAAATCTTCAATCAATGCGGATATAGACACGTTCATGATGGTTGTATCAATCACGATAATGAACATCGCCAATGATAACGTCACCAATGCACCCCATTTCTTCATAGCTTCTCCTTTTTACCGTTTTGGGTGGTGGTAGTAAAACCCTTTGCTTGAAACTGGGAATTTTGTAGATTATATATCTGCTAGGAGGATACTGCGAATGGAGATACAGCCCTTACCAAAGTATGATTGAGGTAAGTCCCCAGCACTTTATTTGTTACTTTTTTCTCGACCAAAGCACGCAAGTGCCGGGGACTTTGATAAAGAGATGAACTGTTTTTGAGTTTCATGTGCTTTTTAAAAACGATGCATAAAATCTGTTGTGATTTAATCACATATAAAAGTTGAAGGATCTTATGATTACTATTCGAGAAGCAGCGCAATCTGATTTGAATCAACTTACCCAACTCACCATCCAACTTGGATATCCCACATCAACAGAACAAATCAGCCACCGACTAAATGGTATTTTGACAAGCCAAAATGATATTATCCTAGTTGCTGAGCGTAATAACAATTTGCTTGGCTGGATCACGGCACAAGCCACCTATCGCTTAAGCGCAGATCCATTTGTGGAAATTGGAGGGCTCGTTGTTGATGAAAATATAAGGGGGCAAGGTGTTGGGAAAAAATTAATTCAATCCGTAGCAGATTGGGCAATACAAAATAAGATTCTCAACCTGCGTGTGCGCTGCAATGTGATTCGACTAGATACGCATCAATTTTATCAGCATTTAGGGTTCACCGAAACTAAGACACAAAAAGTGTTCAAAAAAGCACTTTAACATCTATAAAGAACAAAGACCTCCAAGGTTTCGGTAAACCTTGGAGGTCTTCAATCAAACAACTGAACGTAATTGCATTTAACCCACCATATAAGTTGCTGTTCCCAATGCAATTTCATCTCCAACTTCATTATGCAGTTCCATACGTGTCACGGCAACTTTACGCCCTTTACGAATAACCCGTGCGGTTGCGGTAAACGTTTCTCCTCGCCCTGGGCGCAAATAATCAATGCGTAGGTCAATTGTGCCTAGCTTGGTCAATCGACTTTGCACATGCTCAGGGGAGAAATCTTCCAATTCAGAGACGACAGTTGCCATAGCAATCATTCCCCCAGCAGCATCAAGGAGAGAGGCGGTCACCCCGCCATGCAAGATTTGGAAAAAAGGATTGCCAACCAATTCTGGACGCATATTGAGTTTGATTTCAACACTATCTGCTTGTAGCTCAATGGTATCGACGCCAATATGTTGATGAAAGGGAATTCGTTTAGCATATAAATCGCGAATTAGCGTTAAAATTTCTTCTGGGGTCATCATTATATTGTACTCCTAACTTTATCCTTGGTCGTCGGCCTGCCCTTGAGCACTCAGTCGGCGTATGTAATTGACTAAATGCCATGCCTCTTCATCTGTGAGGAGTTTTTCAAATGCAGGCATTT
>JBNKHS010000072.1:0-13467 GCA_050290485.1 Promineifilaceae bacterium (SeqCode)
GATCACAGCAACATCACAAGGTGGCATGACGGCAACGGCCGTTAACACGACAACTGTCAATGAAAACCGAAGCGTCATTCTTTATCCTGCCAACAGCGTCATTACAGCAGATGCGGGCGAAACCGTTACTCACACGCATACCTTGACGAATACAGGGAATATCACCGACACCTATTGGATCACACCAACATCTAGTTTAGATTGGCTGAATACACATACGTTAGGACCAATTACTCTAGGACCTGATATGACGGCGACAGTAACAACCTCGGTCAGCATTCCATTAGGTGCATTACCTCCTGCCCAAGATCGAACAACGATTACAGCAACATCACAAACTGATGCACTCGTGTATGATGTTTCAGTTGACGACACCATCGTTAGTATCCAGCGCGGTTTGCTCTTTGAGCCTGATAACGCGAGTACATCGCCAGACTTTACTGTTGTCACTTACACACACTTCTTAACAAATACAGGCAATACGGTAGATACCTTTACTATCAGCTCAAACAGTAGTCGTGGTTGGCCAGTTGCAGTCTACCCGATGGGATCTTTTGATTTAGTAAATGGGCAAAGCCAAACCGTGATTGTTTCCATTACGGTTCCATTAGGGGCAAGTGGATTAACCGATGTGACAACGCTGACAGCATCATCCTCTAATCCCAGCTACTTTGCCACCGTCACCGATACGACCACGATCTCCGGTACAGCGGGTACACTAACTGTCACCATTGCACCTGATAGGAACGGGTTTGGTATACCGGGTGATACCATTGAGTATCAACATACGGTCACGAACACGGGCGACATTACAGCAACATTTAGCATTACGGCCGTTTCCAGTAATGGCTGGAACATCAATATTCCAACAGATAATGTCTTACTCAATCCGCTACAGAGTCAAGGCATCACTGTTACCGTTGATATTCCTGCAGGGACATTAAGTGATACAGTCGATGTAATGACGGTGACAGCCTATGCAGATGCCGTGCCAACTGTATTTGACACAGCCACCGATACAACAACAGTAGGTCAAGATGGAGGCGTGATTATTGAACCAGATAATGCAGCCTCAACCGATCCCAACACAACCATTACCTATCAACATACCGTCACCAACACAGGTAATGGAACGGATACATTTAGCTTAACAGCAGCAACTCCGTTAGGTTGGCCTGTCCAGGTTGCTCCACCAGTCACAATTGGTGCCGGGTTAACATCAACTGTTTTGGTAACATTGACTGTTCCTGTAGGGACAGATGGTCTGGTTGAGCCGATGGTTGTTACAGCCACGTCAAGTTTTGATCCGTCACTGTTTGATACGGCCGTAAACACCACCACAGTTAATGTGATTGGACCGCTACCGACGCGTGGTGTCATCATTGCCCCCGATTTGGCTGATTCAGGTGATCCCGGGGACACAATTGAATACACGCACATCATCACCAATTTAGGGAACGTCACTGAGCAGTTCAGCATCAGTGCAGTTCCATCCAACCCAGCATGGGCTGTAACTTATCTCCCCACTAATGTCACCCTAAACGCACTGCAAAGCACAAACTTAACGGTGCGGGTAACGATTCCACTTACAGCCAGCCAAGGCGATACTATGCAAACGACAATTACTGCGCTTTCTCCTGCTGGCACAACGGATAGTGCACTCAACACCACAACAGTGGGCTTGCAACAGCAAAATGTCTATCTGCCTGTTATCTTGAATAATTACAGTTCACCCGTGAACCCACCCACACCGACACCAACCGCAACAGCAATACCGTGTACGCCAACTGGAGTTGACTTGGTAGTCACTAATATTCAAGTACAACCAGCAAATCCGACTTCAGGTCAACCAGCAACTGTACTTGTGACCATTCGTAATCAAGGGACCACTAACGTTGCCTATGGCAACAACTTCTTTGTTGACTTCTACGTCAACAGGGTTCCTGGTTATGCTATCTCTGGTGATTTGTCATGGGGTGTACAAGGTGCAGATCTGACGGCAGGTGCTAGCCAAACGTTTAGCGCACCGTATACGTTTACAGGTGGCATACATCAGCTTTATGCACAGGTCGATACAGATAATACGGTAAATGAATGTCCAAACGAGAATAATAACATTCTCGGGCCAATCCAATTAACTGTATCGGGTGCACGGGCTAATGAAGACTCACAAAACCTCCCATCAGCAACAGAAGGTGTTACAGAACCACGCCACACACCAACACCAAATGCTTCTTTAGAGGATAATGATGTTGAAGTGACGGTCGAGAGTGAAGGTGAGGTTGAAGCAACGGTTACCGCAACCCCCTTCCCCGTATCCACGCCAACTGTTACGGGGACGCCCGAACCGTAAAAATCTTTTTACAGTTTCAAATAAAAAGGCCACCTCATAAAATAGGTGGCCTTTTTCTTTTGTTTATTGATACTTTTAAGTTTTTCGTTTCTATCTTCTATCGTAACAACACGTTTACGCTGTAAACTTAAATTTGACGACGATGTAATACAATCCCCGACGCAAAAACAAGCAAACCAATAACGGCCGTAATCGAAACTATCCAGCCAAACCCATCTGCTGATTCAACCTGTGCGGCTGCGCCTGCTTCTGGTAATAACACTTGACTCGAATCCAAAACGATGACACCGTTTGAGGCACCACCACCCGCACCTTCGGCAACACAGAAGTCAATGCCCGTATGACCCAAAGATTCTGGATAAACAGGAACATACTGTGGGTTTTCAGACGTCACACCCCAACCTGCTTCTGGTTTTGCGCTCACTTGCCAATAGCTTTGCCCTGCGGCAAATAAGCCAAAACCACCATCATCACCAGAGGTGACTGTGATTTTCGTTGCTTCATCGCTGCTCAAAAATTCGACAGAAACACCTTGAATGGGATCTTCTCCAGCGACACCACTGTTAACACAAACCCCATCCCCATTGACATCTTTGTAAACATGCCCTTGAATTGAGCCGGACTCATCAGAATCAGATGAGGTTCCGCCACCGCCGCCAACATTGGTTGGTGTTGGGCGCGGTGTTTGTGCAGAAACGGCCGTTGCCAGCATAAAATAAAACACAGCAATCGTTACAATTGCACCTTTTCGTAAATAAGTCATATAAACCTCCACATAAAACTGTCCGTGGTCAACAAGTCAAACTTTTCTAACAAACTTTATGTCATATTATAACCACAATTTCATTTATGTAAATTCGTAAGCCTCACCGTTTGTACTATTGAAGACAGGTTCTCCTGCAATACAATCGTGGAAATAACAATCGATTCTTCATTTCCATTTATCTTTTGCAAAAAAACGACCTCAAATTTAGGCCTTCAATTTTTTGTGAAATAAAATACACCAATCATGAAACAAAAAACTGTTTTTCTCTTTTGGCTTCCTTTGTTTGCCAGTTGGTTATTGATGACTGCTGAAGGTCCAATCATTAGCGCCACCATCAACCGTCTGCCCAATGAAGTCATTATGCTCGCCGCTCAAGGCATCGTGATTAGTCTTTCCGTAACAATTGAAAGTCCAATCATCAACTTATTAGCCACTTCCACAGCATTGGTTAAAGACCATGCCTCTTATTTACTCGTGCGTCGTTACACCATTCAGTGGATGGTTTTGCTCACGTTTATTACTATTATTATCGCCTTTACACCGGTATTTGATCTCATCATCATCCATCTTTTGGGTACGCCAGCAGAGATTGCGCAATGGGTAAAACCGGGCATGCAGATCATGACATTATGGAGTGCAGCCATTGCCTGGCGACGCTTCTTGCAAGGCATCCTCATTCATTTTGGTTATCCTAGTAAGATGGCGTGGGGAACGGCCGTTCGTCTGCTTGCATCTGGTGGAGTGGCCATCAGCTTTGGCATTTGGACAGAGCTTCCAGGCGTGATCATTGGTACCTCATCCTTGATGGCTGGCGTGATTGCCGAGGCCATTTACGCTACAATCGCAACACGGCCGTTAATGAAAAACGAGCTCAGTCCAGCGCATACTTCTACCGAAGAGCCGCCATTGACGTTCCATGAATTAAACAGTTTTCATCTCCCCTTGGCAGGGACCAGTGTCATGATTTTACTCGTGCAGCCGTTGGTCACTTTTAGCTTGGCGCGGCTCGATAACCCTACGCAATCATTAGCCGCTTGGCCCGTCCTCTTTCAAATTTTGCTCGTGATGCGCGCTGCCGCATTTGCCCTACCAGAAGCCGTTATTGCCCTAACAAAAGGTACAGAAACGTATCGTCCAATTCGCCATTTCACTGCTTATGTTGCCATCGGTGTAAGCGCGGCAATGTTCTTGTTTGCGTTCACCCCACTTGCTAACTTTTATATTTTTGTCATTCAAGATATGACTGAGATGGTGGGGGCATTAACCAGCTCTGCGCTCGCTTGGTATATTCTTTTTCCGGGGATGACGGTGATTGCCATGTGGCTGCGCGGTTTACTCATTCATAGTCGCGCGACGACAAATGTGAATGTTGCCATGGGCGTTAACCTGCTGGTAACGGCCGTTATTTTAACCATTGGGCTACACCAACAGTGGGCAGGATTGCCCACTGCTGCCGCTGCATTGAACATTGCTGTCTTTTGTGAGATCATTTATCTTGCTTGGCGCACCCAACGTTATATCCCAATCGGCTTACCTTTTGGGAAACAATGGCAAGCAACACCAACAATCTAAATTGACCCAACCACTTGAGGTTTTTATGACAGAAATTTTGCAACTCCCCCTTGGCCCCTTACAAACAAACTGCTATCTCTTGGCGTGTACAGAAACAAATCAGGCAGCTGTCATTGATCCATCGGATAACGGCCGTTTTATCGCCGATACCGTCCAAGAAAAAGGGTGGGAACTGACCCATATTTTGCTCACCCACAGCCACTTTGACCATGTCGGTGGCTTAGCGGAACTGAAACAATTGACCGATGCTCCCATTTACATCCATCCTGAGGCCATTCCCATGCTGGAAGTCGCCCCACAATCTGCGGCACGATTTCAACTCAGTGTCGCGCAACCACCCCCAGCCGATGAAATGTTGGCTGAAGGGGATATCATTCATGTTGGCAACCTTAAGCTTGATGTGCTCTTCACACCAGGGCACGCACCAGGGCATGTTTCTTTTTATTTGGCAGAAGACAATGTGATTTTTGATGGAGATGTACTCTTTCAACAAAGTATTGGACGTACCGATTTGCCAGGTGGAGATCACGCTTTGTTGATGAAGGTGATTCGCGAAAAGTTGCTGGTGCTCCCTGATGAAACGGCCGTATTGTCCGGACATGGACCAGTTACAACTATCGGTCAAGAGAAAGCGTGGAACCCATTCTTAAAATAACCGGATAAGGCTTCCAAAAAATTCGTTGTGGGGGAGGATTGGCAATCCGCCCGACCAAATTTAAATTTGCCAATTACTGAGGGGTTGCTGTTGGCGTGGGTGTTGCCGTTGGGGTTGCTGTCGGAATGGCACCTAACCACGTAAAAAAGGCATCATTGCTTACATCGCCACCGAACGTGTAAATCGGTAATCCATCCGAGCGCCAATCAGTCACATTGATAATGCTCACACGCCACCGCATTTGGCGCGGTTCAGGGATATCTGGGCGCCAATCGTTGGGCAATTGATAAGCATTATCTCGTGTAAATCCACGATATGGGAGACTATCTAAATCAGCCATATCGGTCAACTCCACCATATACCATTCCGACTCTGCCAAATCTTGTACAGCTACCCATTGTAACGTAATAATCCCATCAGGATTGGCAATCGTTGTGCCATCAATTGGGTAAAGCAAATGGGGGCCGGCTGGTGGAGCAGTTGCCGTTGGCGTCGGCGATGGACCGGGTGTTGGTGGCAGCGATTCACCATAAATAATTTCGGGAATACAAACGGTATCTCCTGGCTGAATAATTGTATCTGCCTCTAGACGGTTCACTTTAGAAAACAAGGCTAAATCGATACCATACAAATTAGCAATTCCTGCGATGGAATCACCCTCGCGCACTTCATATCGTTCACAGTTAGCAGGATCGGCCAAAACAACTTCACCATTTATTTCTTCCGCCACGATGGTTAAAGGGGGGGTAGCTGTTGGCCATGGGACTAGTAGATTTTGGTTCACCTGAATCGGTGCCCCTTCCCCTAAGTTATTGGCCTCTAAAATGCTTTCGGTAGAGACACGATACAAAAAGGAAAGGCCAATCAGGGTTTCCCCACTGCTCACGGTATGAGAACGAGGGGGACGTGGGGTCGCCGAAGGGGCTGGTGTGGGCGTAATCGTTGGGGTCTGAGTTGGCGGACGGGTATCGGTCGGCAGTGGTGTCCACGTGGGTGTGTAGGTGACAGTTGGGGGAATGGGTGTCACCGATGGCATGATAATCATCGTCACGCTATCAGGCCGGAATTGAATCACCAAAGCCCCCATAATGAAAATGAAAATAGCAAATACGGCCGTTACCATAAACACCAAAGGGGATTGCCGTTCCTTCATTTCAAAAGCAACAATATCAGGGATTGGCTCTGGCTGCGGTTCTTCCTCTGCTATAGGCGTGATCGGGGTGATTGTCTCTGGTACAGGCAGATCGGCCTGTTCATCAACAGTGGCAGCCGCTGCTTCAGGATCAGGCCAGGAAAGCTTTGACCCACACATAAGGCAAACAGTCATGCTTTTTTCAACAACCGTGTCACAAGTTGGACAACGTAGTTCAGATGGGTCTACAATCTCATCACTCATAATTTCGTACCAAAACGCGGAATTATACCAAAGTTAAAATCGGCCACAAAGCTTATCAAACTGCTTCTCATCAAAGATTGATAAGGACAATTGTCATTTATATACCAATTTCCCACTCAACTTATCCCTTACGTAGGACAATTCATGTAAACTACTTTTATGACCCTGCAATTTGTTCCATCTATCATTTTATATTTCGTTTCAGTTGCAGTTGCAGGTACGCTAGCCTTCATTACCTGGCGAATAAGACCAGCACGCTCTAGCACGTGGATAGCGCTTCTCGTCTTTATGATCATCTGGACGATTGGGGGTATTTTAGAAGCAACCTTTGTAGATTTGCATGCAAAGACAGTGGCAATTTCGGCCGTTACCTATTTGGGGGTCGGCGGAGTCATCTTTTTTTGGTTACTTTTTACAATCATCTACTCCAATCACGCACAATGGCTGAATAAATACACAGTCGCGCTGTTGGCGTTTATACCTGTTGTCAATTATCTCATCGTCAATACCAACGAGTGGCACCATTTTTATTGGACCAACCGATATCTCGTCGAAATAAATGGGGCTGTATTTTTTGAGGGCGATCATGGATTCTGGTTTGGTATATGGACCGTGTACGGCTACGCGGCCATCATTATTGGGGCTTTACTACTTGTCACCACCATCATTCGTTCGCCAAGAGTTTACCAAGGACAAGCACTCATGCTTGTTTTGGGTGGGTTATTTCCCCTTGTGGCCAATTTCTTCTACTTTTTAGGAATCAACCCCATTGCACCTTTGGATTTATCTCCGGTTAGTTTCGTTTTAAGCAGCATCCTCATCACCATTGGCATTCTTCGCTTTCGCCTGTTCGATCTCACACCTATCGCCCATGATTTGGTATTTAAAGGCGTAACCAGTGGTGTTCTCATGATTGATCTCAACGAAAACATCATCGATCTCAATCCAGCAGCAGAGTTAATTTTAAATCGGTCCAAAAATGAAATCATCGGCAAAAATATATTTGTTTTATTTCCTCAATATCAAGGTTTACTTCAACAATTTAAAGAGATAACCAACACGCGAGCTGAAATAACTCTGGGGTCAACACCGTCAATTTATGAAGTGCAAATTATGCCTTTAACCAATAGACGTGGACATATTGCGGGACGTATTGTTCTCTTCTATGACATCACAGAACGCAAACAAGCAGCAGAGGAACGGGATAACTTAATCAATGAACTAGATGCGTATGCCAGCACGGTCGCTCATGATTTAAAGAACCCGCTAAGTCTGATTGCGGGGCATGCCAATTTGATCAAACGCAAAAGCAGTGAGGAATTACCTGCAAATGTACAAAACTCTCTAGACATGATCGCCAAAACAAGTTACCAAATGGCGCAAATTGTCGATTCGCTTTTACTTTTGGCTACAGTTCGTAATCTTGACGAGATCAAAACAGAACCGCTAGATACGGCCGTATTAGTCAACAACGCATGGGGGCGACTTGCAGACTTAGCCGAAAAAGCCAATGCCCAACTCATTCAGCCAACCGAATGGCCCATCGCCATCGGCTACACACCATGGATTGAAGAAGTGTGGGCCAACTATCTCAGCAACGCCATCAAATATGGGGGAGAACCACCACGCATTGAAGTGGGGTACGATTTACCCACAACGACCAACGGAACCCAAGCACACATCCGCTTTTGGATTCAAGACAATGGCCATGGCCTCTCCCAAGAAGAAACACAAACCTTATTTCAACAATACTCCCGCCTAGAGCAACACAGCAAATTACAAGGCCATGGCTTAGGGCTTTCCATCGTAAAACGCATCTTAGAAAAATTAGATGGCACCTACGGTGTCGAAAGCGAAATAGGCAAAGGAAGTAAATTTTTCTTTACCTTACCAATGACTATCGAAGAGGTGGAATTAGAACAAAAGTCAGCATTACTCGACGGAAAATAGACACATTATCCATACCATTTTCCCAAAGTTACACATAACACATAAAATCAAATTTCGGGTAAACTACAGTTCTATGGCACTTCAATTTGTCCCTGCCTCCATTCTCTACTACATTGCCGCCTCTATCATGGTGACATTGGCGTTCATTACTTGGCGGATGAAGCCTAAACGAGGAGGCGCATGGGTAGGATTGCTCACCTTTGCTTTTCTTTGGACAATCGGCGTTATCCTCGAATCGCTGTTGACAGATATGCACCTGAAAATGCGTGCGGTCGGGCTGGTCTCTTATTTAGCCGTCGGCGGGATCACCTTCTTCTGGGCATATTTTACAATTGTCTATACCCATCATGAACAATGGCTCAATAAATTTACGATTGGATTCTTAGCCATTGTTCCCATCGCCAATTACATCATTGTTAATACAACCGAACTGCACAATTTATTTTGGTCAGAAAGATTTCTCATCGAAAAAAATGGATTTGTTTTTTTAGGTGTGGAATATGGATTTCTGTTCTGGATATGGGTCGTTTACGTCTATTCCATCATTTTAGGTGGGGCCATTTTACTAATTCGCGCCATTATTCGTCACCCCAAAGTGTATCAGGGGCAGGCATTGATGTTGATTTTAGGTGCAACTGTACCCCTTGTTTTTAACTTTGTTTACCTGCTTGGCTTCAACCCTATCGATCCGATGGACCTTGCTCCCGTAGGTTTTGTTTTAAGCGGAATTTTTATCACTGTGGGCTTGCTGCGCTTCCGTCTGTTTGATTTAACCCCAATTGCGCATGATCTGGTATTTAATGGGGTAACCAGTGGTGTCATCATTATGGATCTAGATGACAATATCACCGATCTCAATCCTGCTGCCGAAAAAATTTTTTCCTACGATAAAAACAAGATGATTGGGAAAAAACTTTCGACAATTTTTCCTCAATATCGAGCACTCTTTGCACAATTTACAGGCGTGACGGACACTCGTACAGAAGTATCCATCGGGCTGAATCAGGCAGTTTATGAAGTGCAAATCATGCCGCTGACGGATCGTCGTAAGGCATTGGCAGGGCGTATTGTGATGTTGTACGACATCACAGAACGAGACAAGCTAATCAATGAACTGAATGCCTATGCCAGTACTGTGGCTCATGATCTGAAAAATCCACTTAGCTTGATTGTTGGGCACACGAATCTAATTAAACGGAAAAACAAGGAATTATTGCCCGATAATGTACAAAATTCGTTGAATGTCATTTCGAAAACAGGCTTTCAGATGACGCAAATTACAGATTCATTATTGTTGTTGGCCAGTGTACGTAATTTGGAAGATGTACAGGCGGAACCTTTAGATACGGCCGTAATCCTCAACAACGCTTGGGAACGATTGACACACCTCGCCGAAAAAGCCAATGCCCAGCTGATCCAACCCGACGAGTGGCCCCCTGCCCTTGGCTATGCCCCTTGGATTGAAGAAGTGTGGACAAACTATCTCAGCAATGCCATCAAGTATGGAGGTGATCCACCTTACATTAAGGTAGGCTGGGACATGCCACTAAACATCGATGGCACACAAAACCAGATCCGCTTTTGGATTCATGACAATGGCCAAGGATTATCTCCTGAAGAGACAGAAAAACTCTTTCAACAATACTCCCGTCTAGAGCAACATAGCAAACTGCAAGGACATGGATTAGGACTTTCCATTGTCAAACGCATCATAGAAAAACAAGATGGCACGTTTGGTGTGGAAAGCGAACCAGGCAAAGGAAGTACGTTTTTCTTTACGCTACCAATCGCTCTCGAAAAAGTAACGGCCGTATATTCAAAATCCTAATTTGTAAAAGATAAACACCACTTCATGATTACCGTCGATTACGGTACAATCCTGCGCGATGAAGCGAAAGTTGATCACCCTCCTTGCCTTAATGTTGCTGGTTATTCCCGTAGCATCCCCCTACTTTTTGCCCGGTGTCCCCCGCACCAATGATCTAACGCCCCATCTCATGCGCACCTTTTTCTTTGGTGAGGCAGTCAGCTATTCAGGATTGTGGCCCCGTTGGTCAGCAGAATTAGTCTACGGGCATGGCTATCCGGTTTTCAACTTCTTCCCTTCATTATTTCATGCATTTACCCAACTGTTTCATCAATTGGGACTCCCTTTACTCACAGCGTATCGTGTTGTTGTTTACCTCCACTTCCTCATCGCGGCAATTGGCAGTTACCTGCTTGGAAAACAAATTTTTCATTCTCGCTTGGCTGGCTGGGGCGCTGCAGTTATTTATGTGTATAGTCCTTATTTACTTTACGATGCGATTGTGCGTGGCTCTGGCCCCGAAACACAAGCGCTGGCACTGTTGCCTTTTCTCATTCTCACTATCTGGCAAGCAAGCGACTTAACAGTTAACGGGGAACAGAAAACAGGGAACAATCAACAAAAAAACACCCCTCCCCAATCCAAAATCTCCAATCTCCAATCCCTAATCTCGCAATCAATCATTGCCAATCTGCAAGCGCCAAAGTGGGTGGTGTTAACGGCCGTATTCTTCGCCCTCACATTCCTCTCGCACCCTATTGCCTACTTACTGCTCATTCCGATTGGTGTTTGGTTGTTGTTTAAGGCTGGGTTTGCTTGGCGAAACGGCCGTTTTTGGCACACACTCATCGGGCCAGCAATGGGCATCGGGCTTGGTGGCTTTTTGGTTACCTTCTTCTGGCTGCCTGCCTTTTTTGAAGTGCAATTTACCCGCGCCGATCTTTCCATTAGCCAAGGATACGCCTATCAAGAAAACTTTCTAACTTTGCTCAATATGCTCAGTTGGCCGACGATGCCAGCCGATCCGGCGCTAATCAACCCGCCTGCCATCCGCGCCATCCCCCTCATCGGTCTACTTTGGGCAATGGTAATCATCATGTGGCAGTGGTGTCACACCAGCCGCAAACAACGAGAGATCGTCATCGCCTGGGCGGTGGTATTGCTGTTAAGTATGTGGCTGATCACATCATCCTCTCAATTTGTATGGGATAATTTCCCCTTATTACGTCTTATTTTTTATCCGTGGCGGCTGTTAAGCATGACCTCTGTGGCAACGGCCGTTTTGGTTGCCGTCTCCATGCAAATCCTTATCACTCAACCCAAAACAGCAAACAAGAGATTTGCTTTTGGGGTTGGGCTTATCTTTACTGCAATCATTATCATCAGTACCATACCGTGGCTGTTTCCACCACGACAATCAATGCCTGAACACATTGATACAGCCAAAGCCTTGAGCGAAGAACTGCCGCCTTTTTTCATTGGTACCACCACTTTGGGTGAATTCCTGCCCCTCCAAGTTGCCGAACTACCACCTCCGTTACCAACAGATGCTGAATTAAGAGCAGGGCAAAATCCAGATCGACTGCAAGCTGTTGCTGGGGTGCGGTGGACACGTCTCAATGAATCTCCAATTGATGCCCAATATCAAATCAGTCTCGATTCCGCCCAACAACTGACCTATCAACAATTTTATTTTCCTGGCTGGGAAGTCAAATTGAACGGAGAAGCTATTCCGATCACGCCTTCCAAACCAGATGGCTTGATTACCTTTGCCCTGCCTGCAGGCGAGCATCAACTACAAATTGAGTTTGGCAATAGCTGGCCCCGCACCGTGGGTTGGATTATTTCTGGATTCACGCTGCTTGTGTTGCTGGCGCTTGCCTATCATGCCCTGCGCCAGCACAACCAAGAACAAGACCAATTGCATGATGAACCATTGCTCACAGCCTCATTGTTGCTTCTGTTTGGCGTTACGGCCGTTTTCCTCTGGCTTTTCTTCTCCTTTGTCGATACGCCCCTACGCCGCAGTACATTACAAGCTGACGGCATCTATGGCCAGCCATTGATCAAACCCGTCGACTTTGCGGGAGAAGTCAAATTACTCAGTTACGAAATTCCCGAAACGGCCGTTTCTGCCAACAACCAAATCCCACTCACCCTCTATTTGCAGGCACAGCGCAACATTGGTGTGCCCTACAGCATTGGCCTGCAGGTACATGATGGCAACGGGCTAAATTGGATGGCTGATAACACCCGTCCGACTGATTGGCGCTTTATCGCCGACGAACCGTGGCCCCTCGATGCGTATCGCATGGAACCTTATTTGCTCAACTTAAACGATGGCACACCTCCAGGGACATACCAAATTCATGTCGGTCTCGTGCGTACCGACACCCATGAAACAGTTGCCAGCCACAATGTGGCTACGATTGCAATTGATCAACCGATGCAAGGAGATTTCTTGTTGGAGGATGGGATGACACCAGCCCCAGAAACGGCCGTTGCCAATGGCATACAACTGCTGGGCACACGTCTTGACCGCACAGACGTGCGTCCCGGCGATCCCATTCGAGTTACCAGCTTATGGCAAGTACAAGCAGAAAATCCAAACAATCAATTCACCCTGCAATTGCGGGCTCCCGATGATTCCATTCAATTGGAGCAAACTGTCACCATTGCCCCAGAATATCCTGTCAACCATTGGCAGCCGACGGATCGGCTGCGCACTGAAACACTGCTACGACTTCCAGCCGCAATTATCAATGGAGAACATCGTTGGCAAATTAAATGGGATAAGCAAACTGTGGATGCAGGCACAATCATGGTCAACACACCAGAACGCTCGTTTGCCATACCTGAGATAGAAACGGCCGTTAATGAAACATTTGGCGATACAGCTACCCTCCTTGGTATTCACATCGACCAGACAAACAATGAAGTGATACTTATCTGGCAGGCAGAACAAGAA